>JASFPO010000077.1:0-9414 GCA_050115935.1 Candidatus Bathyarchaeota archaeon
CATGCATGCAAGAATCTTCTATTGAATAAATTAAGGCCATTTTGAATAGTTTATCCACAAAGAATTCAACAATACATCAGGGTCATGCAAACGTATTGTCAGCATATATGGTCATTGCGTAAGAAAATGTATCAAAATAAACACTTAGTGAGGTATACTTAACTCCAATGTTTGTTCTGAATTATAACTACAAAGTTCCTTTTTAATACCAAAGAGTGTTAGTAACTGTTAAGAGCAAGAAAATAATACAGTAGAAGGGGAGACAGGGTATGTTAACGGCAGATTTTGATTTTGTTGTAGAGTTGAATGAAAGATTTGTAAATAGGGCTCTTTCTGCTGCCTTCTACACAACAATCCTTTCAGACCCTAGAACTGGTATTGAGAGAGGGTTCGAATACTCAATTAGACTCAACGATCCACCTACCGTGGATACCTTCTCCCAAAATACAATACGCATTCTCTTTTATCCCAACGTCAGAGTCAAGAAATTTGGCTTTACATTCGAATTTGATATTAAAGCATATGTTGACGCTTCTCCAACTTACGATATAGATTCCCGAAAACTCAAACTTAAACTCAAGCAAGCGACAGTTGAGGACATCCGGATCGGTGACAAACACGGTTGGTTCAAAATATTCTCATGGAGAGCAAAGCTGCCGCGTTTCATCATTAACTTTTTCAACACCATTCTTGCTGTTGTTATCAATTCGGGCGTACTGGCTGAGATTGAAACAATCGATGTATCTCCTATTCTGTACTCTCTCGACCTACCCTATATGCCTGCGGAACCAGCCAGCCAATTGACCATAGGACTAGGCAACATAAAGAGCCTAAGCCAGAGTGTCTTGGCGGTATGTGTAAATTTTCTCGGATATGATGGCGGAAACATCGAGCAGTTGACGGATTTCAGCGAGGATCTTGACTTTTGCAGCGGGGTTTCTGAAGACGCCATGCATAGGGTGTTCGACTTCTGGTGGAGAAAGACGAATCACCCGAAGACGGTGACTAGTACAGGCAGTTCTGATATACCAGTGGTCGACGACCTCCTTAATTCAGTCGCTGGCATTTTCGATCTTGCGACACAGCTCGCTACAATGGGGTTCGTTGAGGCAGATGTTACCGTTGATCGAGCATGGATCGACTATGGCGCAACGGTGAAATTTCGCAAGCCGTCTTTCAACCTCTTGGACGGAAACAAAATAGAGTTGACGGATTGTGGTCTACAAATTCACGCTTGGGCAACTCCGAAGATCACGTTTACTGTAAGTGTGGAAGCTGACACGAGTGGCCCCATCCCTGATGATTGGACATTTTGGGAAGACGACCAGACAATTTATCGTCAGACATCTACCTGCACGATCTGTACCTTATCCATAGACCTTGACGTAACAATAGATCTCGCCAGAGCGAAGGTCTACCTCGACGACCAGAACAGGTTAATGGCGAAGGTTGAAGATGTGGATGTTACTATAGACCTAGGGTGGAGCTTGCCTCAGTATGTGCTCAACTTGATTGTAAACTGGATAATAGACTTAGTCATAGAAAAGATTCCACCCATTGTCCTATCGCCCGCAGTCATAACAAAAGATATCCCAGGTACTGGTCTGACTCTTAATATTGACATTGACAAGTTGACAACAAATGACGATGAGGCAATTGTGGGGGCAAGTCTGTCTCTTGAACAAATAGGGGAAACTGTAAGACCGGTTCCTAAGTTTATTGTAGACACTAGACAATCGTACGGATTGTTGGCTACAGCGCCCAGAGCTACTTCAGTAGTTTCAGCTACTCCAGCAACTTCAACTGAAGGAACTGATGCTTTGCCTAAAGGGGTAATTCATAGAAGTGATTGCATATTGGTTAATGACATTTTGGAGAGAAACAAAGCAGGGGTCTATGTTCTCGCAGATGCTTTAAGAGACGGACATAAACCTTGTCCAGAGTGCCTACCTGAATACCAACCCGGCTAAAGAATCCACAAAATGCATCGAAGCCTGAGAGCCTCCCTGAGCTATCTACAAGTGAATGAGAACTGTGGCAGAGTTTCAGCCCTCCCTGAACTTCCAATGATGCCTCGACACCGACACGCAAGCGCTAGCTCGAAGATAGAATATAGGTGAGAGGGCTAGTACGCACGTCATATTCCTATGAAAAAGATGTGAACGCGGTTCTTGAAGTAAGTACACTTCTCTCTGAAATGATTAAGAACCTAATTGAAGAAACTTCAGAAGAGGAAAAAGAAAAGTGGAGAAAAGCTTTTGCTTCAGTACCCAAAGAATTTTGGGAAACGGGAGAAATTCCAATCCAGTGGTTCAGCGAAAAAGAGCATTAGCTATTTCCGATACTTGCGTTTTGGATTAGGGTTATCCACTTGTTTTTTCCTTGAACTTCCATTCTGTATGCTTGCTCTATCAATTCCTTTGCTTCAGATGTGCACACCTAAATATCTAAATATCCTTAGTTGACAAAACCTGAAAAATAGGAGTATGTCTGGTGATAACTTGGAAATCTTTGATGACAGAAAGTCAATGTTGGTTGTGTGGCAAACCTTAATGGATAGAGCATATAGCCATCTTAAATTTCTATTAGAGACTACGAGATTCTACTTTCTGCTTATTTCTGCACTTCTAACAATTTATGCCGCAAACCCCACTTTTTTCGCAGGCAGACACGTTTCACGAACTGCGCTTCAAAGGTATTGTATTCTTCCCTAGATTAGTGGTTTTTGTCGTCTATTGACTATTCCCAGTCTCCTACGAGTATGAAGGGCCCCCAATAATATGTATGCGACCACTCCTCCTTCTCCATTATCCTAGTCGTTGCCCTCTGTAGTGCAGTCGCCTTATCCAACCCACTCTTCAAAAGCTTGTAGAACTCAAGCATCAACTCTTGAGTTGAATGAGCATCCACCGACCACAAGCTGACTATAACTGATGGAGCACCAGCATAGAGGAAGGCTCGTGTTAGCCCGATTAATTCATCTCCAGGACTTCTTTCATTTAGTCCGGTTTGACACGCACTTAGAGTCACCAATTCAGCGTTCAATCTCAAATCGAATATCTCTCTAGCTGTGAAAACCCCATCGTATAACCTAACTCCAGAAGACAGAGGATCTTTATCATCGAAAAACCCATGGCATGAAAAATGGATAACATCTTTGTCCACACAATTTTCACGCACTTTACTTCTTGTAGCTAACTGTCCATTTTTGGACTCTGTATTGAAAAGTCCAGCCACCTCTTCCGCTTCCTCCTCAAACAACTTTGCAACATCTTTTCCGTCTCCCTCAGATGCCACCCCAAAGGATGCACAGCTTTCTGACTTGCCACTACCCTTGTTTCGACAGAATTTTATCAGCGAAGCACTAGGAGAATAGGCAACTGGATGTTCTTTTATCAACGGCTCGCTTTCCAATTGGAGTGCATGCATTGGAAGATAATGAAGCAAACTATGGGGAACAAAATAGATCAAGTCACCTTCAGACAGATGTTGCGAAACAGGTTTGATTAGATAGTCGCTTAAATGAAGCCAGGTTTCGCTAATGTCTTTTAGGTTGGGATGATTAACGACTTCTCTCCAATAGTTTTCCAAATATCTGTAGAGTTTTTCAGATGAGAGTGGAACGGTTTCTATGTGCAACTTATCATTTCTGGATGAGACTACAAAAATGTGCGTCATGTCTTTTGTTACGAAATACTCCATCAAAACTGTGTCTCTCTTCTGTGAATGGAGCATATGCTGTATCTTGTCTAAAGAAAGTGGTCTTCCTCTGCGGGCAAACACGTATTCGGGATCAAACTCTTCGATTCTTTGATGGATCTGGTTCAAATGCTTACGAATTTTCTCTACTTCTCCAGGCTCCACAGGAACCTTGGTTTGTCTCAGATAACGAAGCTGGATTTCACGCAACTTAGAAAGGGTTTTTTCCTCATCATCAAGTAACGGTTCTACTTCACTTGCCAACTTGATGGTTGGTTTTATTTTGGTGGCAGCAAGTGTATCGAGAAACGACCTTGATTTACTCCTTTCAGTATATCCAAAAGCTTCATTCTCTCGTTGCATTTTAATACATAAAGGAATCATATACTGATATACATCAGATGCTTGACCATAGAACCCGATTTTGTGCTCTTCTTCAACAAGCATCTCACCAATCATCTCTGATAATTCTATCGAGCGTTTGCAATAATCGTAGGCTAGCTGAGGCTCGAATTCATAATAGATTCGACCAAGATTTAGGTTATTTGTCCTCTCCGAGTCGATGTCACCTGTTCCTTCATCTATTTTCAGCGATTTCTCATGATATTTTATTGCATTTTTTCGATCTCCTAGACTAAGATAGGCGACACCGAGATTTCTGTAGCATGCAGACTCAGCAGTTTTGAAGCCAATATCCTTTGCTATTTCCAATGACCTTCCGTAGCATTCAATTGCTTTGTTTGCATCGCTTAGATTACGGTAGGCGACGCCGATGTTTGCATAGCACCTTGCTTCGCCTGCTCGGTCTCCAATCTCCTTCACTATTTCAAGTGATCTCTCATGGTGCTTAATTGCCGTCCAGGAATCTCCTAAACTACGATAACTAGTTCCAAGATTTCCATAGCATCTTGCTTCGCCTGCTCGGTCTCCAATCTCCCTCACTATTTTTAGTGATTTCTTGTGGTATTGTATTGCTTTCTTGAAATCTCCAAAGTTGTCAGAAGCGACGCCGATGTTTGCATAGCACCTTGCTTCGCCTGCTCGGTCTCCAATCTCCTTATTTATCTTCAATGCCTTCTCATGGTATTCAATTGCTTTTCCGAAATCCGCCAAATTGTGGTAAGAAACACCCAGATTTAAGTAGCATCCTGATTCACGCATTCTGCTTCCCGTTTTCCTTGATATTTCAAGCGACTTCTCATGATATTCAATTGCCTTTCTAAAGTCTCCTAAGGAATCGAATGCGAGACCAAGGTTTGTATAGCATGCAGACTCGCCAGTTGTGTCTCCCGTTTCCCTTGATATTTCAAGCGACTTCTCATGATATTCAATTGCCTTTCTAAAGTCTCCTAAACAACTATATGCAAAACCAAGATTCGCATAGCATGCTGACTCGACGGTTCTGTCTCCAGTTTCTCTGGACATTTCAAGCGACTTCTCATGATAGCCGATTGCCTTCCTGAAATCTCCCAAACTATGGTAAGCGACGCCGATGTTTGCATAGCACCTTGCTTCGCCTGCTCGGTCTCCAATCTCCTTCACTATTTCAAGTGATCTCTCATGGTATCCCATTGATGCATTCAAATTCCCCAGACTATTAGAAGCGATGCCGAGATTTGTATAGCATTTTGATTCGCCTTCTTTGTCTCCAGTCTCCCTTGCAATTCTTAATGCCTTTCTATGGTATTGTATTGCCTTTCTGAAATCTCCCAAATTATCGTGAGCAAGCCCAAGATTGGTATAGCACTCTTTCTCCCCCATCTTGTCGCCGTTACTAATGAAATCTTTTAGAGCATGATTCCAAGTTTTCAAAGCCAAAGCAAAGTAGGAGTGCTTGTACAAGATGGTTCCAACCTGAAAGTTGAAATCGCCATTGTTGTCTGTTGGTGTCACAAATAGCTTTCTCAGCATATGGCGGAATCTGTCCGGCTCTTTGCAAGTTTCAGCCAAATGCACAATCTTTTCTTCTATTTCGTTCATTTTGTCACTTTATTCTGAGAGGTTCCATTCAGCATCAACTATCCTGTCTTTTTTCCTAGCAATCGGTACTGGAATCAATTTTGCTAGATGAGATTTGACTTCTGCAGCAAGAATGAACCTGCCCTTGACATTGCTCTCCTTTGGTGTTCTAGCTATTAGAAGTAGATCCCTCTTGTTACCCCATATTCCCTTTTCCTCTGTGCTTTTGAAATCCCACATTGCCTTAGATGTGTTAACACCAAAGGCAAACATCTGAGGCTCATAAATAGTGTATTTTTTCTGCGTTGTTGCATCAATCGGTTTTGCATCAACATCTACTGGTCCTATGTTGAATTTCAGTCTGGGGGTGAAGCTAATCTCCCTTTTGTAGCCTATCTTACTTAGTATTTCTTCAGGGAACATATCGTAAGCAATTGGCTTCTCCCTATGTATGGTTCCAGCTTTTGACCGTGCAATGAGTTCTACACCAAAACGTGCCCAAGCGAAATTACACTCAGGATCTGGAAGGAAAGAGCAACTCAAAGAAACAAGATGAAAGTCATATTCATTGCTCATCTTCTTAATCTCACGGGGGGTGTCCTCGCCCTCCTCAACAAGCCTTCGAATAAGGTTTTCACAATAAGGTACACCAACTGCAACCCTGTTTTTTTTGCCACGAATTCTGATGATCTTATCGTCACCTATACCCTTCAGCTTCACGAACTTGACCGCTGAGTCGGTTGGTTCAAGCAAAGCTTCAAAGAGAAGCTTGTCGCCCACTTCTGGAATGCGGAACTCAAGCATTCTAATCCATCCCCTAGCTTCATATATAGTTGAATCCTAGATAGCTATAGTTCGGACAAAACTAAAAATACTTATGCAAGTGGAGATGTCTCCCGCGAACTCTCCCTTTTTCTGCAAGTTGCGTTCGTGAGTCTAATCTCGTTGAACCCCACAAAAAAAAGGATAATGAGGGTTGGAATCCCGATTCGTCAGGCAAGAGTCCTTTGAAAAGCTACCAGGATTGTCCCCAGTGGGCCAAGATTATATCGAGGTCAGCATCATCGATTTCCCCGTCGTGGTTGATGTCAACGTTTGGGTCATATCCCCCTGGTCCAGGAGGCGGACTTGTCTTGTGGGCACTATATTTGCCCACATCAAATATGTCAACAGCTCTGTCGCCGTTCACATCACCAGGAATGGTCACCAATACTGTGCCGTCCTCTAAGGTGTCGTATGTACATTCGTCTGTGCCTGCAATAGCTTTCACGGTATAGTTGCTGTAGTCGAAGCTTGTTGTGTTCCATGTAAAGGTGAGGGTAGTAGATTCTTCGCTGTCTAGCGTAACATTTTGTGATCCGATAGTAGTTGTGTTGGCATAGACTGTGACATTGAAGGCTAAGGTTATTGAGTCCTGGTTCTTCACGGTTGTGTTTATGTGCATGACGTATCCTTGCCCAACGATTGTTTTGCATGTTGTGATGTTAGTGAAGGTTACGTTGTAGATCACTTCATAGTATGCTATCAAGCAAACGTCTTCGGACACGTCAACGGTTATCGGGTTGCCTGTAGAATTGTCCAAGGCCCAATGATCAAATATGTATGTTCGGTTATTCATGTAAACTGTGTCATCCACCTCGACTGTGTGGTTTGCAAAGGTCACATGCAGAAGCTTTGGAGATTGTAAAGCTGTCTGGCTATCATCTAGCCAAAAATCTACATCTTCAAGCTCCTCTTCTGTTATGTCAAACGTCTTGACCCTCAAGTGGCTGCGCTTCTTTGGGAACCAAATAGCATCCGCTCGCATCTTGTTGCTGATTTTTGGGCTTTCAGCTTGATCATACCAATTAACGGGTGGGGGATTCTGGGTTTTCAGTTCCTCTATGAAAGTTTGGTTCCTTGCATCATCATGGTCCCGAGCATACTCCCACGCTTCCAACATGGTAACATGTCCATCATCGTTCTCGTCTGCGTCCACTGAGACTCCTTGATGAACGATACCATCATCTGCATCCCAATAGGTGTCTTCACCATGAAGGGCATCAAGGAAAACCTCTGACCACTCACAGAACCCATCATCCTCTTTTGGCGTTTTGTATGCGTCCAGTTCCTTGTAGGCGTAGAGGTTCTCACTTGTTGCGGTCAAACTCACCCTATTCTGTGGGTCATCCGCAACCACGTCCGATGCTACACCGTCTCCGAAACATGAGGCAGTTGTGAAGACAAGCTTGGAGTAGTTCAACGTGCTGAGATCGTCAACAAGCTCGTCATCGTAGTAGTATTCCCATTGTCCTGTCTGATTAATGTAGAAATTCAATCCTTCATCATAACCGTCGGACTCGCTTGATCCTCTTCCGTTGTGGTTCTCATAATGCCACTGATCTCTAGGAGCGACATCAGTGTTATCATAGTATCCTGCCCCGTGTGTGACAAAGTATATGAATATTATATCGTCAGAGTCCGATGTGTTTTTGAGCCAGTCTGTGATTGCCCATCGAGTGTTGTTCATGGTTGATGTGGCGTTGACCCCTGTGGTCGAATTGTCTGAGTGTAGATAGTAGATGCCGTCAAAGTCGTAGTGTTCATCTACTACGTGGTACGCATAGTCTGCAGTCCGTCTTAGTGTTATATCTCCTGGCTGCCCAGACATGACCAAGAGCGCCCAATATTCCGTAGAGGTGGCCTCGCATGGCTTTGTTGTCATACCTGATACAGTTATCAAACTGGATACGATCACTGTCAACATCAGGGTTGAGATAAACCTCTTGGTGTGTTCCATAGTCATCCTCTCAAAGTTTTATACAACATACATTGGATTGTGTATTTAAGACTTTCACCTTAGGCCAAATCAATAGCAGTATGTTTTGGGTATGCGATGTAGTCGTTCCCTAGGGACCATTGATGGTGTTATTCTTTCTCTCACTTTTGATTCACCCAATATTTGCTGCTTTTGTATCATTACGCCCCACCTTGTGCTCGGCAATTTGACTCAATGGTTACCCTTAAGTAACTTACGGGATATTTGGGAGGAACAGAGAAAAGAAAAAGCAATGTATCGATTTAGATAGGTTTAGACTCTTCATACGAAATGTTTATCCCACTAGGTTTTTTCACATAGCATCTAGCCAACCAACAGATATGATGACAAAGCTCGGTGCTTGAGTTTGAAGGAAGCCAAAGCCTTCTCGCCAGGACACATAACTGGATTTTTCCAGATATGCGACCAACAAGAAGACCCGTTACAGATAGGATCAAGAGGAGCAGGTGTTTCCATAGCACGAGGAACTGCAACCAGAGTGCGAGTTGAAAATTCAGCGAAAACCTCGGTCAAAATCATGATAAATGGCGAAGTCACAGATTCAGCTTCAGTTTCAGAACATGTTGCCAATGCTTTTCTCTCTCTCAATGGAGAACACAGTAAGGTCCTTGTTGAACACGATGTTGAGCTTCCGATCGGATGTGGATATGGTTCAAGCGGGGCTGGAGCAATCAGTTTGGCTTTTGCCTTAAACGAGGCTTTCAACAACAGACTATCCCGCTTGGAAGCAGCCCAATTAGCGCATGTTGCTGAAGTTGAATGTGGAACTGGACTGGGCACTGTTGTCGCTGAAGCAGCTGGAGGACTTGAAATACGTGCAAGATCGGGCGCCCCAGGTGTAGGGGAAATGCAATCCATACCGATAAGTGAGGACTATGTTGCAGCCTGCCTAAGCTTTGGTCCCTTGTCCACAAGCAGAATCTTAAAAGATGAGAGCT
>JASFPO010000078.1:0-9320 GCA_050115935.1 Candidatus Bathyarchaeota archaeon
TCTGTTTCTTCCACAACAACGCCGTAGCTTTCAGCTTTAGCGCAAAGCTTCTTCACCAACGATATCGCTGCAAGATTTACGCTGAGTTTAGGTTGTGACAAGATTCTTCCTCTAAATGTCTGCTAAGTTTGCCCATAACACTCTATTGCGCTACAATAAAGTTTTTGCTAAACTCAATGCAAAAAAAGCCAAGTCACACAAGCATGAATCTGCGGAATCAAGTTTGAGAGAGGTTTTATAGTTGGACTTTCATAGTCTAACGAGGGTCTACGTTTGCCTGATGAATCAGAAGAGGCTTATCTGCAAGCAAGGATAAGTGAAGCAAAAAGCAGAGAAAGGATGATGAATATATTCTCTTTCTTCGGGATAGCAGGTATTGTAATCGGTCTCTATGAATGGTTCCTGGACTTAATAGTTGTAGGAGCAGTCCTAGTGGTCTTTGGCTTTGTCATGAGTCTGCGTTACTATTCCCAGAAGAAGAAGTATGTGGAACAATTGAAGGACGTCGGTCTCAAGAAGAAGAGCACGCGCGCGCGGAGAGATTCATGACTGCGAAAATTAAAACTCTTGAATCTATCTTTGTTGTCCATACGTGTATCTTGGTAGTATCTCTCGTACAAGTCACATTATCGCCCACGCAATTTGAGGAGCAGAATTGGATCAGCGTGGAAGGAAAAAACTGTATCATATACTATGAAAGTAATGTTGACAATTGGCTCAAAGAAAACATCGTAGAAGTAGTAGCGCTTGCGGATGACTATGTTGAGAAAGGCCTTCATTTCTTGGACATCTCATACGATGGAAAGATAGAATACCACTTCTACTCAAGTTCCGCGCATCCCACCTTTCCATGTCAGGAAGCAGTTGCTTGTGGAAATGAAGGCAAAGTGTGGGCAGTTTTTCCTTCGCCGTTGGAAATGTCACTGAATCTGGAAGAAATCCGTAGGAGTTACCTTGCAGGCATTTTTGCACACGAAACAGTTCATGCTTTAGACTATACTATTGGAATGGGCGCGCTTCCGTTTTTCAGAGAAGGATTAGCAGTGTACTTCAGTTATAGCCTAGTTGAAGGAGCTTATTTTGGCTATGAGATTGATGACGTGGTTAGCGGCATTTGCGCCGCTGACGAGTTAGTACCTCTCAACAAAGAGGTTGATCATTGGTCTAAGTACAGAGATTATCTGCAAGTTGGCTCTTTCACGAAATTCCTGATCCAAAATTACGGTCTTGAAAGATTTAAGCAATTTTTCAGCCAAATGGGGTCAGCCACCATGGAAACATTGTTCCAAGATTTCTATTCAAAGGATTTGGAAACCTTAGAGGGGGAATGGATTACATACCTTAGAAACCATGAACCCAAGATGAACATGGAGGGAACAACATCGCTGGTTCTCAGAAACGGGATGGATGTCTTAATCGTATACGGAACTTCAAACCCAAACTCTACTGAAAACGAGCTTGCCAAAGAAGCAGCAGAAAACATGCAGAGGCTAAGCGAAACTTTGTCCTACCTCAAGTATGATGAGCTAATAGATGTTCAACCTTTATCAGCCTCGGAGATGACCCCTTCAGAATTGGCCTCCAAGAACATAGTCCTCGTCGGTAACGCTATCACAAATCCCTTCTTGAATGAAGTTGGGCAATGCTTACCCTTGACTATAGAGAATGATGGCTTCGCTTTTGAAGGCGAATGGTACACCGGAAAGGACGACGGCATCTTGATATCATATTTGAATCCGTATAACACCAGCAAATATCTAATAGTTATGACTGGAAACAGTGAAGGCGAGACACTGAGGATAAGCGAAATAGCTCTGCAATATTTTCAAGCTTTTGAGCAAATCGGCTTTCATTATATGATTTTCGAGAATCAAGATATGATTGACAGGGGATACTTTGAATCATTTGAGCTCAGATCACCACTCCCAGGTTCTTACGGTATATTCATCGGCATCGGCGTAATTGCATCAGCTCTGGCAGTGTTCTTGATAATTTACCGTTGGACAAGGCGTGCGCGGATGCATCGAAGACCATAATATATCATTTGCTGAAGGACGATATTTATGGATGTAAGTTACACTTAATCTTAGGCGTCTGCATTGATCAGAGACCTCAATGTAACAATAGCCAAATACTATCTGCCTGACGAGCTGTTTGTAGGTCAAGTCGAAGAAATAATCAACATGTTAACCGAAAAGCTGGCTAATCGTTTTCCAAATGTTGAAGCAGTGAACAAAGCAAACCTTATCATAGCAAGATATTATCTGAACATCAACAGGCATGAAGCACGCTGGTCAACTTCACTTCAGCCATCCAAAACTCCACAGATTTTTCGCTGAAACACAGAATTCAGCCGTGTGCAATTTTTTCTAGTTCAAACCTATTCTTGGCGATGAGGCTTCCCAATAGGACAAGCGTCAATACATATCGTGCATTCTATGTAGCTGTTTGGCGTAGGTCTCTCAATCAGCCTTCTCTCTAATCTCCTCACATCTTCTGGAACATCAGATGCATCTGGCTTTTCAGCTGCATAAGTCATACAACGGTTGATCTTAATCTGATACGGCTCTAGAGCTTTCGTAGGGCAAGCCATAACGCATTTCTCACAGTCTTTGCACAGATCTTCTTTGTACGGTTCATCTGCGTCAAGTTCCGCTGTCGTCAACACGGAAATCAATCTCACTCTAGGTCCGTAGTTGGGAGTGACCAACAGTGTACTTTTTCCTTGGCAACCAAGACCACACCTTACGGCAGCTGTTTTGAGAGGAATAGCAAGCGAAAGAAGAGATTCAAAACCTTTCTTCCTGAGGTAGTCAACAATCTTCCATGCTTTGTTTCTCATGATCTCGTAATAGAGTTGGTAGTTTTCCAAGGGCACCTTTGGCGTGTACATTTCACGACCCTTGAGATAGACTGAATCTACCTGCAAATTCAACGCTTTGTCCCAAGCATAATAACTCATCAGCACAACCGACTTGACATTTGGCAGTTCCTCTTCAGGCGAACGCAAGTTGGTGACTGTGCCTATCCATCCGTGAGGCAAGCCGCGAAGCATGTTTGGGTTCGAAATGCCAGAAGATACAAAGCCAACTTCCTTTGCTTTTTGCTTTAGATCTTTCGCCAAAGTCATTCCTTTAACATCCTAACCTTTGATGAAGGCTAGTTTTTAGATGATTTCTTCGTAAAACTTCAGATGGGTGTTAGAGGCCTTGGATATGTAGAGTTTGCCTGTTCCTTCTTCTGCAATGTCTCCGGTAAAAAGGTAGAAGGGACCTTCGAGTTTTTCTCCGTTTATCTTCACCTTTGCCTTGACAGTTTCTACAGTGAACGTAGGAAGAACCGAAGGAACACTACCACAAACAACAATCTTTCCTCTAATCATTTCAGCACCATCTCTTCCCTCAGAGTTGCCGTAAACAACTATTATGCCGTTTCTCATGTGAACACCTGTAAACTGCCCAACATCTCCATGCACCTTGATTATGCCTTTCCGCATGAAATATCCAAGTTCGTTTCCAGCATTACCATGAATTTCTATTGTTCCACCACTCATTCCCTTGGTGCTACCTCCCTTGTAAGCTGCACCCACGTAGTCGCCAGCATCACCTTTGACTTCAATCACTCCACCCTTCATCATTAACCCCATCCACGAATCAGCATTGCCATCGACCAGAATCCTTCCACCAGCCATCTCTTCACCAAGATGAAAACCAACATCGCCGTGAACAACGATCTCACCAGCTGACATCTGAGCTCCTATCCTTCTAACCTTGTGAACATCTCCACGGATCTGAATCGAAACCTCCTCGGGCTTGGCACCGCTTTCACCTTTAACACTGAAGAGCTCACTCAAACTACGCTCACGGTTACCCTCCCAAACCTTGAATTTCCCTATCTCCTCAACTGATTTTCCAGCAAAAGTATCGGGTGTAATGCACTCTGCTTCAACTGGAACCTTGAAAACACGTTTAGGACGCAAAGCCACAACCATATCATATTTCCGCCTTTGTACACAGTGGACATGAGACCGCTAGGTGATGTTCCGGCACAATGTATGTTTGATACAAATATGTTCGATAATTGTGTAGGGTGGTTTCGCTATTGTTTTTGTGTGTGGTTTGGATGAGGGAAAACCCTAGTTGGATTGGACGTGCGTATTTGGATAGACGGGTTGATCTTCCTAGTTTGAAGCGTTTGTGGGAGATGTTGCGTAGGGAGAACATGAAGCGTTCAACCTTCCGAACTTATATCAAGAATGTAAAGTCTGTTATAAACTTTGCAGGTTATGATGATCCTGAAAGGATCCTAGTAGATGTATGTTTCTTCACATTAAGCCATCATTTCATCTGAAGTTGCACTATTGGCTTATGGAGAAAACTTCTATTCATGTTTCTGACCAGTCGACTACTATCTCCAGTCCAAACTGCAGTGTGGACATAACATGAAGCCTTTGCGCGCGAGTTATAAGGGGAGTCTTGCTCCAACCATTGCCTTCTTCGCCTTTTCGTAGATGAGAATGGCCGTGCCCATATCTTCTATAGCTAAACCCAGATTCATTGACATGGTGCGTTCTTTCGGATTCTGACGGCCTGGCTTCTTGCCTGTAATGAGCTCACCTAAGTCCGCATATACGTTAGGTATTCTGGAGAAATATCCCAGCTTTTGATAATAGGCCAGTTGGTCCTTGTCATCAGTACAAAACTTGTCCATAGAATACATGGCGTCTGGTTTCCAATACGAGTCGAAGTCCAATGGACATGCAAAGCCACCATCCTTGAACCATGACGACTCGATCACGGGTGTTGGGTGTTTTAAGATGGGTCCTGTGGTGACTACAATGTCGCAGTCTTCAACGGCCTTTCTGGGGGAGCCAACGGGAACAATTCTGAGTGGATATTTAGCATTCATCTCTTTGACATATGTCCGCAAATTCCTCTTGCTGATATCGTAGGCTTTAACCATTTCCAGGTCTTTGAAAACATTCATCAGTGCTTCGACGTTGCTTCTACCTTGAACACCACATCCAAGTATCCCAAGAACTCTTGAATCTTCTCTGGCCAAGTGTTTCGCTGCAATGGCTGTTGCGGCTCCGGTCCGTTTAGCCGTTATCCAAGTGCAGTCCATAACGCACATTGGGATGCCCGTCTCGATATCGCTCAAGATGAGGAGACCCGAGATATACGGGAGACCATGCTTTAGGTTTTTGGGGAAGCCACTCACCCATTTGACGCCAGCAGCTCCCATCTTGGGTATAGAAGCGGGCATAGCGTGGATGAAGGCGTCTGGTTGTGGGTGAATACCGGGCTTAGGTGGCACCTCAGTTCTTCCTGCAGCCTTCTCACGAAAAACGTCCTCAACTACCTGAATGACTTCAATTATAGGAATGTCTAGTTTCTCTATGTCAAGTCTAGTAAGATAAAGAATCTCGCCTTTACCACTCATGATGGGTAACTCGTCAACAAATAGTGCGGAGAACAGAAAAGCCTTGCGCGCTGAGTTAGTTATGATGTAGTTTTGTGGGAAATAGATGCAAAGAAGATATTTTCCCCTTTTTTGTTTCTATAGGACTTATAGAAGAATAGAAGCGAAGCACGTTCGTACTTGCATCTAATTGGTTCTTTGATTATGAAGGAAAGGCTCCTAAACACTTTGAGACTTATGGAACATTTCTCTGGAACACAATCGCGCGCGCGAATCGAAGGGTTGAAAACTAATAAATCTGGTCAGGGTAGAGGAGCCATTGGGAGAAAAAAGATGAAAAGACATGCATACATAAAATTCCGAGAAAAAGTGGAAAAAGCACTGCAAGGAGAAAAGGACGGACTCACTTGGAACCAACTTAAGAAGAAGGGGGAAATCGAACAAACTCGTCTATGTTATACTTGGGCTAGACAACTTGAAAATGAAATCGGATTGACTCGGGAGCGACGTGGTCGCAACGTTTATTGGAAATTAAAGAGCAGATGATGCGCGCTTGTTGAGTGACTCCTTGGAAAGTTGACGTATGTTGATTGATACCCACGCTCATCTTCAATGGACGAGTTTTGACAGAGACAGAGAAGAAGTGGTACGTCGAGCTAGAGAGGTCGGCGTTGAAAACATAGTGAACATCGGATTTGACGTCGAAGGTAGCAGAAAGGCTATTGAACTAGCCGAGAAGCACGGAGGGGTTTTTGCAACGGTGGGAATTCATCCCCATAACGCTAGTCAGCTGAATCAAGATGCCCTGAATGTTCTAAGGAAACTATCTGAGAATCCAAAGGTTGTAGCCATTGGTGAGATCGGATTGGACTACTATCGAAATCTATCTCCCCGAGAATCGCAGAAAAAGGCATTTGAAGCCCAAATATCACTCGCCGAAGAGCTGAGATTGCCAGTTGTCATTCACGACAGAAACGCTCACGCAGATATCCTTGAAATCCTGTCAAGATTTGAAGGAAAGGTAGAAGTCATTATGCACTGCTTCTCGGGAAGCAGAGAAATGGCAGAACTGTGCCTTAAGTATGGCTTCTACATATCCTTCGCAGGACCCGTGACCTTCCCCAACGCTCGCAGGTTACACAAGGTCGCTGGAACGATGGATGTGAATAAGATTCTCCTGGAAACCGACAGTCCTTGGCTTGCCCCTCAAGAGGTGAGAGGTAAACGAAACGAACCAGCTTTTCTTCCTTTCATAGCAAAGAGGATGGCCGAACTTAAAGGAATCTCCATGGATAAACTGGTTGAAGCCACTACCAGAAACGCAAGAGAAGCCTTTAAACTGGCGTGACGAGATTCTCGAAAGGTGTGAGGCACACATTTCTTGCAGGGTAAAACTTACCTATTCCAAGTGTTTACTCTATTCTGATCTCTAAATGCAGACATGTGAGGTTGATTGCGTTGTTTGAAACATTAGAGAAGTGTTTGAAAACCAAGATTGTGAACCGAGCAGATTTGGTGCTTTTGCGTGGTCAAAGACGATTGATGACAACGTGCGCCGTCAAGAATGGCGTTGTCGAAGACTTCTCCAACGTTTCTCTGACAGGTGTTAGCTCTAGAGTCTTTGTTGACGGTAAATCCTGGGGTTTCAGTTCCACTAACATGCTTGACTTCAGAAGCGTGGAACAGACATTAGAGAATGCCCTGCGACTAGCCAAGGCTTCTTCGGACCTGAAGACAGAGAAGATAACGCTTGAGCCTGCAAAAGAGGCTACGGTGGATGTCTCGGCACCTGTCAAGAAGAGGCTTCAGGATTTTTCTGCTGAAGAAATCGTGAGGTTTCCGTTGGACGCGCACAAGGGAGCAGAAGAGGCTGGACCGCAAGTTGCGGATGTCAAGACGACGTACATCAGCGTAGAAGACGACAAATACCTTCTAAGCTCAGAAGGTTCTCGCATCCATCAAAACATCACGCGTGTGCTATTATTTGTCAACGTCATAGCCAAAAGCAACGGCCTGCTTTGTCCTACGCAAGAAAATCTGGGCCATACTGGTGGAATAGAGCTCTTTGATAAGACTTCGCCTTACTCCTTGGGTAAGGCTGCTGGAGAGAAAGCTGTCAGGCTTCTCAAGGTGAAGGCTCCTCCATCAGGGAAATTTCGTGTAGTCATAGATCCTACTTTGTGTGCAACTCTCCTTCATGAAGCCATTGGGCATCCGTTGGAAGCGGATTTGGCTGTGGCTGGTGGAGGTTTTGGTAGCCGCGTTGGGGAGGCCGTGTCTTCAAAGTTTGTCACCATTTACGACGATGGACTTGTGCTTGGTGGTTTAGGTTATTTCCCTTATGACGATGAAGGAGTAGAATGCAAGCGAACAGTTTTGATTGAGAATGGGGTGCTGAGGTCTTTCATGCACGACAGAACAAGTTCTGCAGCCGCTGGTATCTCTCCAACGGGTAATGCTCACGCTTGGGACTATAGCGTCGAGCCGCTAATCAGGCAAACTAACATTGGTATTGAAGCAGGCGTCCATTCTTTTGAGGAGATGATTGAAGACGTTAAAGAAGGTCTGTTTCTCGAGGGAACTTTTGGCGGTCAGGCAGATGTGAACGCTGATTTTACCTTTGGTTTCCAAAGCGCCAAGTGGATAAAACATGGAAGATTAGCTGAAGAGCTCCGCGGTGCTAACGTAGCCGGCAACGCCATAGAGGTTTTCAAAACCATAGATGGCGTAGGTAAGAAATCCATTCTTCGTCCAGGTGCTTGTGGGAAATTTCAGTTTGCCATTCAAGGAAGGATAGTTCCAGCCATTCGTTGTGAAATCTTGGTTGGAGGAACAGGGGGAGATAGAGAGTGAATCCTGACGAAAACTGGAATCTTCTGAGCAGCTTTGTCCACAAAGCTATTCGGTTGCTTGAGAAGAAAGCCATAACGCATGCCGAAGCGTTTTTCACAAGCACTCATGCAACCGAAGTCGCAATTAGAAACTCTGAGATTCACACTCAAAACAGAGCTGATGACTGCGGTGTGGGTTTTCGGGTTGCAATTGCCACGAATAGAGTGGGGTTTGCCTGCACTAACACTTTGAAAGAAAAGGCTGTCTTAGAGACTGCAGAGAAAGCGTTTGATGTTGCACGGGTAAGCTCCGAAGAGGTCAATTTCGCTCTTCCAGAAGCTTGCAAGCCACCTGAAGTTAAAGGGCTATTCGATTCTCGTGTAGTGCAAATGGATGTGGAAGAAGGGGTTGATGTCGCAAGGAGATTGATTCAGGCTGCTGAAGATTTTGATAAGCGCGTTGTTGCCAAGGATGGGCGTGTTCTTTTTGAGTTTGGTTGGAGAGGAATCGTGAACACGTTCGGCGTTGACTTTGAGGAGAGGGAAACCGAAGCCATAATTTACCTTGGAGGGGGAGGTGAACAGGATGGTGAGGTGACAAGCAGCTGCTTCGATGTAATATTAAGCCGAACCGCAGAGGTTGAACCAGAGAAAGTTGGAGAAAACGTTGGCAGAATGGTCATTGCGATGTTCAAACCTCATCCTCTGAAAGGTTTTCAAGGTACAGCAGTTTTTGGACCTGAAGTGGCCGCAAATCACCTGTTTGTGGTGTTGGTTGATGCTCTCAATGGTGGAAACGTTGTTGCAGGACGCTCTGCTTGGACAGGAAAACTTGGACAGAATGTCGCCTCTGAAAACATGACAGTAACAGATGATGCCCTTGCTGAGAAGGGATTTGCTTCCAGAAGTTTCGATGATGAAGGCGCGCGCTCACAAAACACAGTTCTCATAAGGAAAGGCAAATTGGAGAGCTTTCTACACAATGCCACCTCTGCCAATGCTCTGAAGACACGAAATACAGGAAACGCATCACGCTTTTCTAGCGGATTTGACATGGTTCGCAGTATA
>JASFPO010000079.1:0-9158 GCA_050115935.1 Candidatus Bathyarchaeota archaeon
AAAAAGGAAAAATAAGAGGAAAACATGGAATAGAAGTTCCAGCTGAACTTACAACCAAAGAATTGAGACCAGAAGATTATGATGCTGTAGTGATTCCCGGTGGCTGGGCTCCAGATAGACTAAGGGTTTATAAAGAAGTGCTTGACTTTGTTTCTGAAATGAACGCAAAACGAAAAGCCATAGCAGCCATATGCCATGGTCCCCACGTTTTGATTTCTGCAGGGGTGGTCAAAGGCAGAAAACTCACGGCTGTGAGACCGTTATGGGACGACATCAAAAATGCAGGAGCAACAGTGCAGGACAAGGCCGTGGTGAGAGATGGCAACATGATCACGTCGAGATTTCCTCCTGATCTGCCAGCTTTCTGCAAAGAGATAATTAGGAGTTTGTTAGAAACCTAGAATAGTCATTTACGAATCTGAGAGTCCCAAGTGGAAGCTAATGAAAAGACTGATCACGCCTTGCATTTTGTCGATCCTCATGCTAACACCTGTAGTGTTTGCTAACTCCAGCATAACTATGGAGACCACAATCGCTGAAAACGTGTACGTAACCTTCCATTTCGCGGACATTGAACCACAACTTTATGCTGAGATCAAAGATCAAGGATTTAGCGTGTCGACGGTTCCGAACGCTGTCGAAGAGGAATTTGTGCAGCAGAACTTCATGAATGCAGAGATAATCTATGATTTGAACCAAGAGATTTTCAACGACGATACAAACTCTATTATCTTGGAATTTCTTTTGACTGGCTCAGACATCGTCAGCTATACTCTAGACAAAACAGATGCAACTCGATCTTTTAGAGTTAGAACAGACTGGAGAAAATTCCAAGTAAGTTTCGCCGAAGATTTCTCTCTGAACTTTGAAGAACACTTCGGAACTCCTTTGACCGACTGGCAACAGGTAAACCATATCTTCGAGGAGAGCATTGCAGATCCATTTGAAATGACACTACAGTTCATATTGCCTGAAAATGCGCAGGCTATTCAAGCTGAAGAGGATACAATCACCTTTAAGGTTTCACTGGCTTTTGAAGACAGTGTGCTAAATAGTCCATTTCTGATTCTAGGTGCAATTCTTGTTGCGAACATAATTGTCGTAGTCTATCGGAAAGCAAGGAAATAGATTCTAAGTAGGTTTTCCGCTTTCAACTCCAAGAAGTATGTTGATTAAGGCTTTCTGGTCCACTTCGGCTCTTGTTCTCCAATCCAAAAATAGCTGCGAGTTTTTGTCTTCAGCCAAATATCCCGCTCGAATGTAACGGTCCAAGTTCAAGTCAACTCTCCATCCTGGAAGCTTGTCACGTAGAAGCTCTTCAACATCTTCCCGGGAAGCTTTCCCCTTCTTGGAAATGACATAAGAAATGGCCATAGCTAAACCAGCAATGTCGTCAATGCGCCAGCCGCAGAGCTTAGTTTCCTTTTGCACTATCGTACCCCTAATGGTCACGTAGAACCTTGCCTTGTCCAACTGCGCCAATGTAGGTTTTTCAACAGGCTTTTCCCCTTCAAAGACGGTTTTCACCTGCAAGTCAAGCTTTTCCAAGTAGCTATCAAGAAGCCGGATCACCTTTGGGTAGTCCGATCCTAAGCTTCTTTTGAGCTCCCAGCCCTTGACTCCTGGTTTTCTGTGACGCTTGTAAAACAGAAGGTGTGTTGCTCTTTTGATCTTCCTTGAGTAGAGCGCCTTTTTTTTCAATCTTGCTGGTGGTTTTTCCATCTTTTCCACTCTTCAAAGCTTAATGAAATTGGAACTGAAACAACCTGTTTTTTTCCAACCATGGAAACGGGTTTTTCAAAAGGTCTAATATAGACTTCTTCTTCTAAGCGATAAACCTCGAGGGTTGCGTATCCATATGTAACAAGAAAACTTGTCATGTAAGCAAGTCGCAGAGTCTCCTCGTAGGAATCCCTGCCGACAAAGTCCCAATAACGAATTCGACCATCCTCTCCAACCTTACTGCTTAATTCTCCCCAAAGAATCTCCAACTTTTCACTGAAAGCCTCTTCCATAAGTATGTTTTGCTTTATCAGCTCTTCCCGTGAAGTGACCCCAAGTGTGGTTTCAACCGCCTGAGTTATTAGCCACCTCTCGTCCAAGGGAAGCAGACCCTGCCAGTATTTTGAGGCTTCAGCTAGACTATGGGGCGAAATCTGCTCCAACTCAACTACGGGATGCCAAGCCTTGACAAAGAGGTCAACAAGTTCCTCTTTATCCAGCTTGCGTATCTTTTCCTCAAGGAGAAACGGGTCGGTATACAATGATGTAGACCTGTGCTTAACCCAGTCGCTCTGAAGCTTAATCACTGAAGCCAAGCGGTTGATAGCTTCAGCGTCAAGATTGAACTCATCCAGTGAATTCCATTTTGGAAAATATTGCTGAATGATCGCTATTATATCATCTACATCAGCTAGAAATGGATCGAGGTTTCTTTCCTCTATCGATTTGCAGAGGTCTATGATACGTTGAAGCTGCTCTTCACCAAGCTTCTTTTTGCGTTTTTGGGGGGACAAGATGTTGCCTCGCTCTTTTATCAGTAATTGAGAGGTGAGAGATATAAACCGAACTGAAGGGATGTTCCGAATGTTTTAAATATGAACCATCATAAACATAGAAAAACTAGTTGGGGAGGAAAGCCAAAGCTGAAAACCAGCTGTTCAGAGTGTAGCATGTTAATCCCCATGTATCATGGTTATTACAGTTTCACAAAGCTTTTAAACTGGTCGATAGGAAAAACACAAATCTTCACGAATCTGGAATGTCTATTTGAAATGTTGTTGTAGCAGGAGATGTTTGAGATGTGGCAGGATGTTAGGTGCTTGGTAACTGGTGGCGGAGGTTTCATCGGTAGTCATCTTGTTGACAAATTGATTAAATGGGGGGCAAACGTCACTATTGTGGACAACTTGTCCAAAGGTTCTCTAAATAATGTTTTTGAGGTTTGGGAACAGAACGATTTAGAATTCGATAAGGAGTTCAACAGTCGAGAATTAACAGCAGGCGAACATTCTTTCATAAGATGCGATCTAGAGGACAAGAACCAGATCAAAGAAGTTGTGGGAGATCAAGAAGTCATTTTTCATTTAGCTGCCGCAATAGGTGGAAGAGGATACATTGATACACATCCTTCAGAGTGTTGTAGGAATTTTGCTATAAATCATAATCTAATGGAAGAAGCCTATCGAGCAGGTGTTGACAGAATTCATTATTCAAGTACAGCATGCATTTATCCTACATCTCTGCAATCAGAATATGATTCAACCTATCTTCTACGTGAGGAGGATGCACTCAAAGAAGGCTGGGCTAACTGTGATGGAGAATACGGTTGGGCCAAGTTCATGGGTGAGCTGGAGTTGCTTGCATTTCACAAGCAGCATGGCATAAAATGTTCGATTTCAAGATACGTGACTGCTTATGGAGAAAGAGAAAACGATACTCATGCAATCATAGCGCTGATAAAGAAGGCTGTGGAAGAAAGAGACCCGTATGTTGTCTGGGGAAGCGGCGAACAGGATAGAGATTTTACTTATGTCAGTGACATAGTTGATGGAACCATACTTGCAGCCGAAAAAATAACCGATGGCACCCCCATTAATCTGGGTACATCAAGAAGATACAAGATAAAAGATGTAGCACAAAAGATTCTGGGTCTCACTGGTCACACTCCTAACCAGGTTATTTTTGACACATCGAAGCCTGAAGGCGTTTTGAGTCGAGCACTTGATATTAGCAGGGCCAAAGAACTGCTGGGGTGGGAGCCAAAGGTTGATCTAGAAGCAGGACTCCACAGAGTCTTAGCGTGGTATAGACGGAAAAGGCCAATCTCTGTAGAAACGTTGGAGTGAATGTCGCTTGAGACGTGAACTGAATCCTGAAATAACTTTTCTGTTTCCTGTTCACAACGAGGCTGACACTATCGAGACTGTGATCTCTGAATTTTTCAATGAAGTTGGAAGTAAGATACCATCTAGAATACTGGTGGTCGAAGACGGCAGTATTGATGGAACAAAAGAAGTTCTAGAAGAACTAAGTGAGAAGATTCCGATGACCCTCACGATGGATAATCAGAGGAAAGGATACTCCAAGGCTATAATAGATGGGTTAAACAAGGTTAAGACGAAGTATGTGTTCTTGACTGATTCAGACGGACAACATTTTGCCAAGGATTTTTGGTCGCTTTATCAATACAAAGACAATTATGACATACTCTGTGGTTGGAGAGTTAATAGAGCTGATGCTCCTCACAGAAAAGTCATGTCAAAAATCTTTCAGATGATCGCTCGGCTACTCTTTAAGATGCCTCCTCTGCGCGACATTACGGCGCCGTACAGATTGATGCGAAGCGACACTGCTAAGTCTATTGCGAAAGAGTGTAAATTTATGAAAGAGAGCTTTTGGATGGAGCTTACGATCAGGGCTCGTGAGAAAGGTTACACGATAAAGGAGATACCAATCAGCCACAGAACAAGAATTGGGGAAGGCTCAACCAATGTTTACTTGCCATCCAAGATACCGAAGATAGCCATAGCTCATCTGGCAGGTCTATCAAAACTGTGGTTGGAACTGAAAAGATGCAGGCCTTGAATAAAGCGTCAGAATTGTGCATTAATAGCGCTTTATCTCCATTTTTTTCTTTGCGTGAGTATTAGCGGGTATAACTTTGGGCTTTCTGGTGACAACTTCCGACACACCGCCCCAAGAAAGATGTACCCGTCGGCTTGTTGGTTTGCCTGCACGGCTACTGAGTATGACTAAGAAGAGATTATGTGCAATCTCTTTGAAGATGTCCTCCGTATTCCCCTTTCTTTCGATTTCTGAAGTTTTGGGGATATTTGGCATAATAGTGTTAGCGTTTTTTGTGCGGGTGATGATTTCAAATATTAGACCCTTCCAAAGCGATGAGAGCATTTATGTTTATGCTTCTTATGCAGTCACGCGAGGAGTCGTTCCTTACCGTCAAATTTTTTTTGCGCATCCACCTCTGATGTATGTGACCTATTGTGCGTTTATTCGACTGGTTGGACCAGATTTTGTCAGGATTCGCCTGCTCAATGTGATAGTTTTTCTCTCAACAGTTTTCTTGACTTATGTCATGGCAAGAATGATTCTGAAGAGCCAAAATGGAAATCGCACGTACGCCTTGTTGAGTGCCGCTGTATATGCCTTCTATCCATCTTATTTTCTCTTAATTTCTACAACTAGTCTTCTTGAGAACATGCTCACTTTGTTAACGATTGGTGCTGTTGTTTCGTACCTTGCTTTCCGGAACTCAAGAAGTAAATGGTTGCTGTTTTTTGCTGGGGTCCTTATGGGGCTTGCTCTGATTACTACGTTGAGGGCTGTTTTGTTTGTGTTGCCGATGTTGCTCTTCCATGTGTTTGCTTGTTTCTGGAGGAGGAAGTATAAGGCTGCGTTTACTGATATTGCCTATGCACTTTCAGGAGTGCTTATTCCAGTGTTACTTGTTGTTGTTTGGGCAGCTATCTATTGGCAAGCGCTTCCTCAGCTTTACCTGCAAATCATTTATCGGCAGATGATACGACCATATCAAGAAGGAAGACTTCTTGACATAAATTGGTACATTGACTCTATCTTTCCTCTTATTGTGATGGGAGTATTAGGCGCAATCTACTCGGCAAGAATTGCTAAAGTGAAGAGAGAGTCATCATTTGTTCTCCCTATTTTCATCTTTGGAGTGTCTTTTGTGGCATTGCTCTTTGCTTTCAGCAACACATTTTTTCACTACTTCTTCTATCTGAATCCATACTTGGCTTTCCTAAGTGTTGTGTGTTTTCTTCAAGTGAAATCCATATTGGCTACGAATGGGTCTTCTGTTGCTAGGATTAAGCTCGACAGAAATCTCACTTTGTTATCTATTTTTGTGGTTCTTTTGTTTTTGTTGAGCTTTCAAGCAATCGGGAATTTTAGAGAGACA
Organism: Candidatus Bathyarchaeota archaeon; assembly: GCA_050115935.1. Lineage (GTDB taxonomy): Archaea > Thermoproteota > Bathyarchaeia > Bathyarchaeales > Bathyarchaeaceae. The sequence continues at coordinate 5,939 of JASFPO010000079.1, forward strand.
GAGATGCCATATTTTCGCCAGACCGCTTACAATAGCTTGCATTTCTACGTAGGAAGTTCTGTAGCAATGATTACTGAACCCTCGGATAGGATTTGGACAAGCGAATGCGCGATTTCCTTTTTTTCGCAACGATTGATCGTTGCGCCGAACTCAAGTAGTTGGCCAGTTCAGGGATTCTTTAGTAGTTGGTTCGATTTCTCATCCTACGATTCCCAAGAACGCCATGAGATTTCTCTTCTGGACACTGCACAATTTGTAGAAGCTTGGGAAAGGGAAAAGGTGAAAGTTATTGTTTTCATTTTAGGGAAGGGATGGGTTCCTTACCCTGATGAGTTGTTGTGGAATGGATTTCAAGAAAAAGAAGGCGTAGCTTCGTATGTTCAGGAAGAATATGAGATGCAGCTAATGGTAGCTAGTCCAGACGTGCCTTATGTATACTATGTGTGGGTGAGAAAATGAGGAGGCGCATATGTAACCATGTGGTTAATCAATTCCAGAGTGTCAAAAGAAGAACAGTGATTCTGCTTGTCTCTTCAATGGCTATTTCGTTTGTGTTCGGTCTTCTTCTGATTGACTTGCAAACGTTCCTTGCTGATGAGACAATGTATGTCTACGCAGGTTTTGCAATTTCAAGGGGGGAAGTACCCTATAGAGATATTGTTCTAGCGCAACCTCCTTTAATGTATCTCTTCTATGCTCTGGTCATTTCAATAGGCGGTAACACGCTATTTGCTGCACGCTTTGGATTCCTAATTCTGCACGAGGCAAACATACTGCTGACATTTCTTTTGTTTAAGAAGTTAATCAAGGATGATAATGCTGAGGAAATAGCCGTCGGCGTGGCTATTCTATATGCTGTTTTTCCAGGAATCTGGGGACTTGTATATAAGCGATCTAATGAAACTCTTCTCATCCTCTTTACCTTATTGTCTACATACTATTTTGTTGATTTCTTAGAAGGAAGAAGCAAGCTCAAACTAATGATTTCGGGTGTATTTGGCGGAATGGCTTTAATGACTAAGATGCTAGCGCTCTTCTTTTTGCCACTTCTTTTTCTGTTTTCTGTGTTTGGTTATATCCTAGTTTACGCTCGAAAGGGCAAGGAAGGAGAAAATATGTTTTCTAGACTGACGCGTTGCGTGAAAAGCCTCATTCAACATTCAATTGGTGAGGCAGGTATATTCTTGCTCGGTATATCAGTGGTGCCTTTAATGCTATTACTATGGTTACAAATGCAAGACGCGCTTCAGAATTACTATCTTCAAACCATTTATTGGCAATCAATCCGCCTTCCTCATGATCTTTTCGAGAGGGTTTTGGCAATTGAGAACTTTTTGGATCGATTTCTACCTTTGAGTCCCATAGCCCCTATTACCATTCTTGGATTCTTTCACACGTCGAGGGCTGCTGTTCATCAGAAGAAAGCGATTCTGGCTTTGCCCGTTTGGATCTTCCTATCGAATTTTCTGGCAATGGCATTGTTACTAAACAGAGTGTTTGATCAACATTTTCTAATTTTGATGCCTTTTGTTCTTTTTCTAGACGTATATGGTTTCCTGTGTATCTATCAGAAGATAAGATCTGGTTTGAAGGCAAGGTCATCTGGCAGTAGAAGGCTTATTCTTTTGATATTCCTAATCATTTCTCTATTTCTTCCTCTACTTTTCTCGTTCAGACATGATTCTTCATATTTGTCATATGCATCTTCACCAAATGTATATTTGAAAATGAATGAGGAACAGCCAGTTTTTCAGTCTGAGGTTGGAAACTATATTGAATCAGTTACTAGTGGGGAGGATCGCATCTGGGTTAGTGATGGGGCTATTGCCTTCTTCGCTCAAAGACTAATCGTACCTGCAAACTCAAGCGAGTGGCCTTGGCATTCTTGCTTTGCAGCTGCAATCGGATATTTCTTGAGTCCGAAGGGTGAAGTGGAAACAGGCGATGGAACTCTTTCCGTTAGGGAATTTCTGGAAGCGTGGGAGGAGAAACACCCGAGAGTTATAATAATAAAGCGTCGCGCAGGAAGGCGACCTATCGACTACTATTTGTGGAATGGCAGACCTGAATTTGACGACTACGAGGACTCAGCTCTTTTGCGTACGTATGTAGCTTCGGCTTATAATCTGAATCGAACGTTTCAACAGGACGTTCTTGAATACGAGGTTTGGGTAAGAAACTAATCCCAGTCTCATTGATAATTTCCCCGCAAGTTGATGGGCAAAATTTAAACTGTCAGGAGATGATATTGTTCTTTTCATTGAGGTCATTAGACGTGGAATACCTTGACAACAAGGTGTTTGTCCTAGGAATAGACGGATTCGACTGGAATTTGCTACAATCTTTTATACAACAGGATCAGCTCCCCACTTTCAAAAAGCTGTTGAATGATGGTGTTGGCGGAGAGTTAACCACCACGATTCCTCCCATCACGGGTTCTGCGTGGGCTTCATTGGTGACAGGAAAAAATCCAGGAAAACACGGGGTTTTTGACTTCTTCTATCGACAAGAAAACACCTACGACATGACGCCCATCAACTCAAGCAACCGAATGGGAAAAAGCATATGGGACATCCTGAGCAAAAGACGCAAAAAAGTGGTAGTTGTAAACATCCCTGGCACATATCCCCCTCAGAAAGTCAGCGGGATCATGATTACAGGAAAGCTCACGCCAAGCGAAAAAGAGGTTTTCACCTACCCCCCGAGTCTAAGTTCAGAGCTGAGGAGAAAGGGCTACATAATTCACATGACAGAGGTTTATTCCGAAAGCAATGGAGACACTTTTCTGAGAGACGTATACCATACACTTGAGAAGAGGACTAAGATAGCTTTGGACCTCATAAAGAGCCATGATTGGGACTTCTTTATTGCAAACTTTGACTGTGTTGATGAAGTTCAACACTGGTTCTGGCAATATATGGATTCAAGGAAGAACAGGTTAAACAGTCAAAAAGTGAGAAAGTACGAAAAGGCGATCCTTCAAATCTACAAGAAGATGGATAAGATTTTGGAGGAGTTCCTAATGAATCTTGATGAAGAAACCACAATCATGGTCGTATCAGATCACGGTTTCGGACCCCAATACGGTCTCATCCATCTGAACAACTGGCTTATGGATATCGGTCTAGTGAGACTAAAGAAAGATCTAAGCAGCAGGATCAAGTTTTGGTTGTTCAAGCATGGTCTCTCTCCTCAAACCCTCTACAACTTCGTAGCCATG
>JASFPO010000080.1:0-9156 GCA_050115935.1 Candidatus Bathyarchaeota archaeon
AGCTCATGACGGTCAGACCCCCTCAAGCTTAGTGTGACTTTTGAATCTAGAGGAAGATTCACAACAACCTGCAGGTCAGAAGACAAGCTTTATCGTTAATTCATAAATCTAATATACACTCGAAAAGCTAGAAGCCACTATGAACTCACCGTACACGAATAACACAGTTTATTCTCTGCTCGCTTATTCATATATGATTGGAAAGTTTAACATAGAGCTTCGACATCTGTTTCTGACTTCGAATCTAACATTTCATGAGTGAGGAGTAATGGAGATCGAATACAAAAAAGTCAAGGTGAGAAAGAACTCAAACGTGAAGTTTGACTGGGAAAGAGGCGAGATACGGCTCTGTGGCACCAGGATTGCTTTGATAAATATGCTTCCAGCTTGTGAGAGAATAGACAAAATGTTTGGTACTGGAGGCGAAGTAATCGTCAATTGCATGGCTTTTGAACCTGGTCGTCAACTCTTCGAAGCTATGGTAAAGGATAATCCTAACAAAAACAAGGAAGAGCTATTAAGAGAAATGGTTGACGCTCTACCCCAAACGGGATGGGGAATAACCAACTTAAAAATTATCAACAATGCGCCGCCAAAAATAGAGGTTGCAGTAGAAAACTCGCCAGTCAAAACTTTGCAGGGTTCATCGAAACACCTAATAGGTTCCTTCTGGGCCGGCGTGTTGTCCAAATACTTCAGCAAGCAATTGAAATGTGTAAACTTCTCCTACGATGAAAATGGGGATACACTCTATTGCATGATCACATCTTGAACAATCAAATGTCTAAAACAAGCTCTCACAAGCATCGGCATGGTCGATAAAACATGTTGGAAACCTCAAAAGAAGAGCGGGCTGAAATCTATCGCGATCCCCGCTTTCAAACGTTCCTCCACAAGTTTCTGAGCGGAGAGCTTAACAAGTTAAATCCGGTTTTTGACCCGAAACAAGGATACAGATATCCGCAAGTAGAAGCCATAGTAGCTGATCCAGCAACCGCAGAGGAGTTCTTGAATCGCCTATATGAAATGGCCTATCTTAAGAGGGAACTCTACGACAAAATCATTTTTTGTCCAGCCTGCAATTCAGCTAATTCTTCCATTAGATATTGTTGCCCCTACTGCAGGGCATTTGACATTAAAAAGAGCTCATTAATTGAACATGTTTCATGCGGATACATTGATGCTGAGGAAAGTTTTCAGAAAGAAGGCAAACTCGTCTGTCCAAAATGCGGCAAGGAATTAACTAAACCAGATGTGGACTACAGAAAGGCCGGAATCTGGTGTAGCTGCAACGGATGTGGCAAAAGTTTTGACATTCCTGTTCCATCTCACTTCTGTCGTGAATGCAACGAAGACTTCACATTTGAGGATGCAAACTACCGAGATGTATACTCATACGCTCTCAATGAGGCTACGATGAAGGAAGCTGGAACTCATTATTTGCTGGTCGCTCCGATAAGAGATTTTCTCCAAGATCATGGTTTCCACGTGGAGAGCCCTGGATTCCTGAAAGGCAAGTCTGGAGCAAGCCATATTTTCGATATCATAGCTTCCAGCGACGAAAGCTCCAATAAACTAGTTGTAATGGATATCGCGTCTTCTTCCTCAGAGGATGTCGTTTCAGAACAAGCAATTATTTCTATGTTTGCCAAGGTTTTTGATGTATCTCCAAATATGGCATGCTTAATTGCTATTCCAAAGATAAGTGAGAACGGCAAGAAACTTTCAGAGCTTTATAAAATCAAGTTGATCGAAGCAGAAAACCAAAATGTTGCCATCAAAGCTTTGGAATCTCTGTTTTGATTAAACTTCTGCTGAGTAAATCGCTTTGTTTCCTCTTTTAGTTACAACTTTGACTGTGTAGGAACCGCTAGCCAAGCTGAGGTCTGTTCGAGTGTATGAATACATGTCTGCGGAATTCACGATTATTTCTGTGTCATAGCGTTGATGTAACGTAGAGTTGATAATCCAAAGAGAGACTATGTACGATGTCACCGACCCCTCATTCTTAAAGGTGAAACGTGTTCCGTCGGCTTTCACTCTGACGCTTAAAAAGTCAACGTCAACAGTCGTTTGGTTGGCATCTGCCTGATCGTCCTGGAATTTAACATAGATTACGCCGCTATCGTTTACGTAACTGCGCCATTTGTCTGTTAGATTAACAGCGTATGTGTCCCAGCCTGTGGTTGGCGTGTGCCCAGAAGTGTTGTTGAAGCCTGAGTCGCTGTAAGCAGTGGAGGTCCAATTATAAGCTTTTAAGTACCATTTTTCGCCTGTGTCGTTAGCTCGGTATTGCAACTGAATCTCGATAGTCTCGACATAATCCAGAGGGTATGTGGATAGGTCCAAAGTGAAATTCCCGTTAATGTCGAATCCATAGCTCGGACTGACATCATAGTTTATAACAACCCAAACAGAGGTCATCCTAACATTAGCACTATCAAATTTCTGACTCGAAGCACCAGCCTCCAAGGAAGTCAGTTCAGGCCACGTCCATGCTGACCCAGTGGAAGGGTTCGCGTCGTATTGTGTGAAGTTGTCTTGATAAGAAGTTGAAAGACTGATGTCACTGCTTTCATAGTCGGTACCATAAGTTCGTATGAGAGTTCTAACAATGCTACTTCCCGAAGCAGTAAGCCTTGCCCGAACATAAATGCGAACCCAATTAATAGTCCCCGAGCCAGCAGGATCTTGTAGATTGTATGAGTCTTTCTTCCAAGCTGCAGCGTTGTTCTCAACATAAGTGTTGTCATCGTCTGAAGGGTCTTCGTCGCATAAGTCCCAGTGGGCATTGCCAGAGGGGTACTCACCCGGCCATTGTCCGTACTGTCCGGCGGCATTTGGATGAAGCGTTTCAAGTTGAGAACTCGGTAAGCCCTCTTGAAAGGTTTCGTAAACGCTGTTTGCTGTTTGCGTGTCCTGATAAGTGCCGCTGACAAGACTGCCTGTGTTAACAGTGTATTCGCTTTGAGTTGCGAACCATGAAGAATTTGTGATTCTAGCCACTCCAGTAATGTCGATGTCTTCATTTTTCTTCTCCCAGTCAACATGATTCATTTCGTAGCTCCACAGAACAACATTGGACACTATTACGACTATAATTACCAAGCTTAGCACCACTGCAATAACGGTGCTAGAGCCGCGTTTGTCACGCCTAAGTCGGCGACCTATAGTAGTCCACAACTTGGGTTCCTCTACTTGACACCACATTTATGTGAAAAACTGTGTTTGCACTCCATGCGTAGGTGAAGTTCAGCCAGCCGTGTCCCTCTATTTCCATTGTGAGAGCCGTAAACGACTGCGAAGTGTGATTCACATAGACAGCCGCAATGCTGATAGAAACCTTGCCCGTATTACGAAGGTAAATCGAGATTTCGCCGGACGTAAACCAGACATCTTCAACGATGAAACGTTCGCCCATAATGTCATGAAGATTTTCGGTAATGACATACGACGCAGTTATTGCAATAGACATGCCTGCCACAGCAATCAGCGTTAACAAGACGTTGCTCAAAACAGGGCTTATCGCCTTCGCATTTTTCAAAAGTCTCTTCATAGCTTTCACCTCTATACAAAGAATTTTAGAGAGAGATAACCTGCTAATAGAAGAATTACACTATGTTTTAACCCACCACTCATGGTTCCTTCTCCCATTTTTCCAGCAACAAGTCCTCCAAACAGAGCTTGCATAAAACTCATGTGAAAGAATAGTCTTCTCGTTTCTTCGGGTGACAAAAGAGCAAATTGAAGCACTGAAAGCTCGCCCATTTGAATGAAGAAAGTTTTAAAGAGCATGATGATGGTGAAGAGGAAAACGAAGAAGGCCACGTAGACAATGGCAATATAGGGCCTTGTTTGAGCACGGCGTTCTTTCTCCGCCATTAAAGTTGACTCAACAAAACGTCCCAGAGGTTCGAAAATTCTTTCAACTTCGCCTCCAGAGTGACTAGCCTCGATGATCAAAGGAACCGCTTGTCGCGTCAATTTCGTATCTACGCGTTTGCTGAATGATTGCAGAGCCTCTTCAAAGGACATGCCCCAAGACATCTGAGAAGACATCTTTTTCAACTCCTCAGTTAGAGCTCCATAACGTCTCTTTGAAGTCTCTTCGATAGCTTGTGTGAGCGCCATTCCTGATTCTTGGGCTTGAACTATGCTTTGGAAAAGGTCGGGCAGATGTTCGTCTACTGATCTTTTCCAACGGTAATCCACGTAGTCCAATACTGCTGAGGGAAAAACTGCAATAACCACGGCAAGCAATACATACTCATCAAATAGAGCACTGCCCGAAAGTGTTAGAGAAGCGTTTACGATCACAATTACGGCTAGAGAAACGGACACGATCCACGCAACTTTCTTCTCCCAAATCCTAACTTTTGGCATTTTCACCGCCTTGGCGAAACCATATCAAGCAATATCAGAAAGACAATGGACCCTAACGGTATGCCGAGATAGGTTAGAAGATAAAGTAGCAACCGCGGATTCAGCAACCCTTGACCGCCACTGCCAAGCATTGCCATTACTCCAAGCATAACCACAAGAATCAGAGGACCTGCAACCAACAACACAACATAAAACTCGGCCAGAACACCAAGTGTATCAGCGAAACGACGCAAAGCAATTTTCTTAAGCCTCATGAATTGGTCAGCCCGTCTGGCAAGATATTTTTCCATGTTCCCGCCAGAATGCACGGTGGCAATTATCCCTTCAAGTAGCTCTTTAAACTTGGTTGAAGGGGTGCGTCTAGAGGCTGCATCTAACGCGGAGAGAACGTCCATTCCGAAGAGCTTCATGTCACGAACTATTGTTCGAGCTTCACTTGAAACCGCTAAGGAGTCGTCAACTTGAGCCAAAGAACGAAACATATTTGCCACTGTCACTCCAGCACCTGCAAGTATAGCCATGTAACCACTGATGAAAGGAAGCCCGTCTTCTAAGGCTCTCTTTAAGCTGTCTGCCCGCAAAATAGGGTACATGTAAAAGCCGATTAGTGTCAAAACCATGGTGAACAATCCTCCGCCAACCCCGAAAAGAACAGAAGACACCGCAGAAAGCTTGAAAACAAAAAACAGAACTAATGGAATCAAAAGCAGTGCGAATGCTGAGAGAATTGCTGTGGACAAAATGGCTAAGCTTACGTAAGCTTTGAAGTTCACTTTCATTCCAGACCTTTGTAGATTCATATCCGCGTCTTTAAACAAAGGCAGAAACATGGCAGTTCTTTCTCCAAGAAATCGATACGCGAACAGCCAGAGACTAATGTGCCCTTTTTGAGCATCCTCCGTTGGATCTGCTGGGCGGTTGGAAACTGGTGAAACGATTTGTCTCATCTTCTCGATGCTTCTATGAACCTTTTCGGAAATCTCCTTGAAGATTTTCTTTGTCATCTTGCTTGCAACCTCGCCTTGCGAAACATTCGAACAGGGTCTGCATAATACTCTCGAATAACGTTGGCTACCTCAGTATACCTGCGAATGTTGTTTCTCACCATCCATTCTAAAACCATCTTTCTTTGATGAAGTTCTTTATGAATGTCTTTTTCATTAAGCCCCTTCCTTTTCATGATTTTTTCCAAAAGGAAGCTGCGCCCAGAATAGGAGAAAGAGTCTGTTTTTGCATTCCATCTAAAAACTTGGTGAACTCTAATATTCTTCGTTTTTGGGTTTAAGTCTGCAACTTCAGTTACTGTCCTAATTCTTCTGGCTGGCTTTCCTTTCACTTCAACTCTTGCCTGTACCACTATGTCATTAATCATAGTCAGCATATGTCTTGGAATGTTCATAGGTTCAGCTTCTAAACGCTGTGTCACAGCTTCTGATGATTCCGCATGTATTGTGCCTAGACCCAAATGTCCCGTTGCCATTGCTTGAAACAGTGTGTAAGCTTCTTTTCCACGAACTTCGCCAACAATAATGAAATCAGGTCTCTGTCTCACTGCAGCCTTCAGCAAGTCAAAAAGCGTGATAGAGCCTGATCCTTCCTCGCTTGCGCCCACACGCACAACTGATGGAATCCAGTTTTCATGTGGCAAGTTCAATTCGGCTGTATCTTCAACGCTGACAATTTTGAGTTCAGGCTTGATAAACATGGAGAGGCAGTTAAGCGTGGTGGTCTTTCCAGCTGCGACACCGCCGGCTACGAGGACGGATGCTCTGTTTTCTATTATGTACCAGAAATATGCAGCCATCTCTGAAGATACTGTGTTGAAGCTTATCAAATCTGAAATAGTGAGTGGATCTACCCGAAACCGGCGAATGGTGAATGTTGAGCCCCTTCGTGTGATTTCACTTCCATAGGTTAATTGAATACGACTTCCATCTGGAAGTGTTGCGTCAAGCATGGGTGTGGCAAGAGAAATCTGTCTTCCAGCAAGGTAGGCAAGTCTAATTATGAAGGAGTTCAACTCGGCAGCAGTTTTGAAAACTATGTTTGTTGGCAAGGATTCGTATTCGCGATGCCAAACGTAGATTGGGATGCCAACACCATCTGCCGAAACATCTTCGATTAAATGATCTTTCATTAGTGGATCAATCTTACCATAACCTGTGAAGTCTCGTGTGATGTAATACATGAGCTTGCTGACAGCTTCTTCCGCAACTTCTACGCGGTAATTTTTGATGACTTCAGCAACTTTGTTTTTCAGATAATTTTCCGCTTTTTCCTGTGTTTCTAAATCCTTTAAACTTACATCCACCTCTTCCAGTAGAGTGGATTTGATTTCTCTAAGAGTCTCTTCATCTTCCGGCAGGAGTGTTGGTTCGATCACTTCATACTGCATTTTCTGTGTAATTGGGTCTCTCACAACAGCAGCAAACACATACGGCTCTTGAATTGGATAAACTTCGCGGAAGACTGAAGTTTTCTTTTTTGTAACTGCTGTGAGAGATTTTTTCGTCTGTTTCACGCTCCCCGCTGCTTAAGCGAGTTTGTAGGGTTTTGCATGGTGTAGCGCTCAATAGAATAGTGTATCGAGAGACTTAATAAACTCTATGAACGTTAGATCACTCCACACGTTCTGTAGAGGAATAGTCTTGTGTGATGTTTGTCCATTTTAAGAAACAACTACAAGGGCGCAAGAATTGCTTCCAAGACACCGTTACTTCTGATTCATACTCGGATTTCATACAAGTTAAATCAGCCATTATGACAAAACTTACTAGGCAAAATGACACGTGTCAGAAGATGCTCGGATGACTAGAAGCTTTAGCGCAGTCAAAAAATCAAGTTTTTCATCCGTTCAGAAATCTGAGGGTAGAATTGACAAGCTGATGGTAAGCTTGGATGATCTGTTGCTTGATATGGTAGACGAAACAGTGAAGCAAGTTTTCAGAGAACCCGGCGCCAAAGCTATTTACAATTACATAGAGAACGAGTGCCATTTGAAGCGAGAAGAGATTGCTAAGAAACCTGAGGTTTTTTCAGCCGACTTAAAGAGGCTTCTGGGTTCAGGGAGCCAAATGATAGAGAAGATGATCCTCAAGAACCTGTACCGCAGGCTTGAGTTGAAATTTACAGTGAAAGAAGGTTACGAGTTCTCAGATTACATAAAGGAGTTAAGAAAGCTTGCAGTCGTTAAAGAGTAAGGTTGAACGAAGCACGGTTGAAACTACCCGTACTAGAGAACAACCAAAAGAGTTTCGCGAGAGTTTCTTAGCCTTGCTAAACCTCATGCCCGATCCTGTAGTCATTGTTGATGGAAAAGGCAAGTTTTTAGAAGTTAACGATAGAGTTGAAGAAATCACAGGATTCAACAAACAAGAGCTGATCGGGAAAAGTTTCCTTAGAACGAGGATTGTCACAGCAAGGAGCAAGGCGATTCTAGTTAAGAATCTGGCAAAAAGAATGATAGGGATAAACATAGATCCATATGAGATCGAAGTGCTCTCTAAAGATGGGCAAAGAGTTCTTGTAGAGGTGAATGCAAGAAAGATCGAATACTATGGTAAACCAGCAGACTTGGTGATATTCCGAGACACCACTGGGCGCAAGAAAATGGAACAACTCTACAGACACGTTGTAGAGCTGTCTCCTGAGAGTATATTGACCGTTGACACACGAGGAGTGATTACATCATGCAATACTGCTGCAACAAAAATGTTGGGCTTTTCCAAAGATGAAATGGTGGGCAAGCACTTCTCAAAGATAGGAGTCTTACGAGTAAAGGATCTCCCTAAATACATGAAGCTTTTCAGTTCTGTCCTCAATGGAAAAGTAACCAAGCCGCTTGAGCTCACCTTCTCCCGCAAGGATGGAACTCCCTTTTTAGCTGAAGTTCGTGTTGGCCTGTTGAAAAGAGGTAATAAAGCGATTGGGCTTCAAGCGGTTTCAACAGATATCACAGAGAGAAAGAAAATGGAAGAAAAGCTGAAGAAATATTCGGAACACTTGGAAGAGCGTGTTCAAAAGAGAACAGAAGAGTTGCTAGAATCAGAGAAGGGGTACTCTGTATTGATGGAAGAAATGAACGATGGAGTTGTGATAATTCAGGATGGCAAAGTAGCTTTTGCAAATAAGAAATGTGCGGATATTACAGGCTATTCAAGAGAAGAACTAGTGGGATGCCCTTTTGAGAAGTTCTTAGACGAAAAGATTCGAGAACAGGTAAGGAGAATTTACATCAGAAGAATGCAGGGAGAAAACGTTCCAGCGCCATATGAGCTTGAGGTGATAAGCAAGACTGGCGAGCGCATTTCGGTCGAGGTCAGTGGCAAGCTCATACGTTATAAAGGTCGTCCTGCAGACTTCGCCACTGTGCGAGATATAAGTGAGCGAAAAAAATTGGAGGAGCAACGTTTGAGGCTGGAAAAACTGGCAGCAATAGGTGAGATGGCAACAATGGTGGGGCACGATCTTAGGAATCCTCTACAATCCATAGCAAACGCAACATATTATCTCAATAACGAGCTCCCACGTCTTCCTTCATCGGTTCCAATACCACACAAGGTGATGGAAATGCTCCAACTCATCAACGACTCAGTCAACTACGCTGACAAGATAATAAGAGACTTACGCGATTTCTCAGCAACAAAACAACCCATGCTTGAGAGCACCGATATCAACGCGATAGTCAAGGAGACTATGACACAACTTGAAGCACCCGAAAACGTGGGAATAGTCATAGAGTTGGGTCACCTTCCTGAAATAGGGGTTGACAGA
>JASFPO010000081.1:0-9147 GCA_050115935.1 Candidatus Bathyarchaeota archaeon
CCAGTTGCTTCACATCTTCTACTCTTGTCGTATCTTGCGTTTCATCTAGAACTAGGTTTAAATGCTGGTCGAAACCTTTAAGCCTCCCACGAATGCTCTTGCCACCCTTCAGCCTCACAAGAACAATCTTTCCAATGCTCTCTTCCAAGATTCTAGTAGTCATTTCACTCATAGGCTTTTTCTCCTCTTTTGCGTCTTGACTTCTATAGGTTGAACCTAAATGATTTAAAGGTTACCGAACAAGAAGTTTGATAACTTAAGGAATCTTGCATTTAGAGGAATCTTAGCTATGCCTAAAACTCTCCGGCGATATTTCCTCAAGGAAAAGCAAGCAACTCAGCTTCTTTTAGAATTTTCTCAGCAACTCAAAAAGAACCCAAAACAACTGTTTGAAGCAAAAACACGTGTTGAATCTGTTGAAACACAGGTTGGCCAGATCCTTCTCATTGATGGCAAACCTCAGCTAGCCGCCTATGAGGAAACCCTCTTGCCCACGCTCCTTTCTGAAGAAATCTTGAATCACTTGCCGAAGATTGTAGTCAACATGGGAGCAGTTCCTCACATTTGCAATGGAGCAGACCTTATGGCTCCTGGAGTTGTCCAGATTGAAGGCAGATTCCAAGCTGACGACTTTCTTTTGATAGTTGATGAACGCCACCACAAACCATTAGCCATAGGCAAGGCTCTCTTTAGCTCAGAAGACACGGAAAATCTCAAGCGAGGACGAATAGCAAAGAATCTCCATTATGTGGGTGATAAACTCTGGAAGTTACTGCAACAATTCTAGCTTCCTACGAGTATACCTGCAAGGAATTCAACGCGCACATCACAGCGTATCTGGGCTTCATTGCATGTCGGACCACACATATTAATGCGCATATAAAGAGGGAAGGAGAAGACAGCTCAAAACCAAAACAACCAAGACCAATCACACGCGTAGCCCTCTAAGCATTAATTCTGTGATCTCTCAACCTCCACCCGTTCTCCATTGCACGCGACTCTGCACACGCCATATATTTTTAGTCAAAAAAGGGGGGCGCTTGTGTTGCTCCTTTGGATTCCTATTTGGGCCTATCTGACATACGTAGGTTTTTCAACACTTGCGCCTGTTTCAACTCCGCCTCCAGAGAGTAGCTTGTAAGCGAGATCGCTGTTTTGTGGCTAACAAATGTAGATACAGGAGTAGATAAGGACACGTTGGGATGCTCTTTCACTGAGCTGTCAACCACTCCAACTGATTCAAGCAGTTTCTGTTTCGCTGAACCTAATCTTTCCGTTAATTCAAACATTCTCCAACTCACCTCAACCGTACTCATTCTTTCTCAAGCTTAGTCCCACAATAAGGACACGATGAAATGCCTTCAGGCAAATCTGACAAGTCCTTGCCGCATGCTGAGCAACTTTTCTCTCCTTCTTCAGTCTCATCGGTATCCTCAGTCTTCGCGAGACCAATCTCCCTTTTCAGCTTCTCAACGTGTCCTTCAGCCTCCTTCATAATCTTTCGGATTTCCTCTAGCGAAGAAGAAACTTTGTCAAAGACATCTTGTCGTGCTTTGATTCCTTCGCTTACAAGATAGGCCACCGCTTCTGAACGAGTACCGAAGAGCCCCGCTTCAATCAACATGTCGATCAATTTCAACTCTTCATCTCCAATGCGCGAGGCAACAACGTTGGTTCTACCCGTTGAAATAGAATGCAATGGGGGTATTGGCGGCATAGGCGGCAAGAGAGGAGGAGACCGCCCTTCAGATATGCTTGTCTTAGCTTGGCCTTTCCAATCTCTAAATCTTTCCCTCCATTCTTGGAGGGCTCTGCGATACTTCTCTTTCCATTCTCTGATGGATTCTCTGTACCAGTCCTTCCATTCATTCCATTCATCTTGGTTCATGTTTTTTCTGGCTCCTTATTCTTGTAAATCATTTACACGCACGTAACCTAGTTACGTAAACGATTTACGTCAATATAAATGTTTCGCTAGAAATAAAGAGTGCGAATCCCATCAAGACTCACCCCACACAGAAAAGTGACAAATTGTTCGAAAACATACAAAAAACCGCTTGAACCAAAGGACTAATCCTCTGTCTCTATTGGCTTCACTTTCCACTTGTGATTCCGCCTTTGTCGCCCATTCTTCATTCCAAAAGATCTGTCATTTTTTCGAAGAAAATGTAAATTAGTGAGACTCCGATTGGTTGGCTTTTCATTAATCATCTATGCTTCAGACTGTTTGAAGCAGTTTGTGACAAGGATGTTACCATTTGGAAAGAGTAATAGATGTTTAATACTGATTCATAAACATTAAAACTTCATAGAAGTAACAGTCTACCAAATATCAGGTTGAAAACATTTCCAAACTGAATTTGGAGAGAATCCTGTTGCCAAAAACTGGTAAAACGGTTGAAAAGCTCTTGCCGAAAGCTAGGAAAGTTGAAAAAAGTGAAGTTGGAGTATACCTGAAGGCGATGCCGTTGCGCAGTCTTCAAGATATAGAAGTAGTCAAACAGGAGGTCAAAGCCGGAAACATTCTCATTTTGAAGGTGAGTCCTTTGGCAAGGAAAAGCATTGCTGATGTCAAACAGGCTGTAAGCGAACTACATGATTTCGCTCAGTCAATTGGCGCTGATATCGCCCGTTTAGGAGAGGAAAGAGTGGTCATTACCCCGCCTTCCATTAAAATCTGGCGAGAGAAGAAAGCTTCTAAGGAGGAGACTTTGCCTACCGCAGCTTAATAGTCTCCAGAATGCTTGGAGCAATCACTTCTGTTTTGTATGTTTTTCGGAATATGTTGAGCATGTTTAGGCATTTGGCTCTTTCACCATGGCAAACAATGATTCTATCCAGCTTAGGAGCAACTCGACGAATATAGTTGAAAAGCTGTCTTCTATCCGAGTGCCCCGAAAACCCTTCAATAGATTCCACTCTTAAGTTCACCCTTAGAATTTCCATTTTACCCTCACTGCTGAACATCGGTGCTTCTGTTGCGCCTTTTTGCACTCTTCGCCCAAGGGTTCCTTCAATCTGGTAACTGACGAAGATTATGGTGTTGCGTTCGTCTTGAGCTAGACTTTTGAAGTATTCGATTACTGGTCCTCCTTCAAGCATGCCAGAAGTAGCTATCACAATGCATGGTTCTCCTTCGATTATTTCCTGCCTAGCACTTGGATGCTCAACAATGGTGAAATAGTCAGACTGAAAAGGATTTACCCCTTCATGAAGAATGCTGTTTCTTACTTCCCTCGCTAAATGTTCAGGGTAAGCTGTGTGAATAGCTGTAGCCTCAGAAATCATTCCTTCAATGAAAACCGGGGCCTCCCTTATCAGCCCTCGCTTCATGTATCCGTCAAGTACAAGCATTATTTCCTGAGCACGGCCAACAGCTGGAACCGGAATCAAAACTTTGCCTCTCTTTTCGAAGGTTTGATTTATTATAGAAGCAAGTGCTTCTTCTGCTTGGATTCTTGAGGGCATCACGTCGCGCGGAGCCCCGTATGTACTCTCTGTAATTATGGTTTCAACTCTTGGAAATTGGGTTGATGCGGGTTCTAAAAGCATTGTCTTCGCATATTTATAGTCACCAGTGTAGACTACATTATGCAAGCCTTCGCCAATGTGTAAGTGCACGACAGAGGAGCCTAGAATATGCCCCGCATTATGCAAAGTCAGACGAACGTCTGGAGCGATATCAGTGACAACTCCATACCGTAATGGAATCGTGTGCAACACGGTTTCTCTAACGTCTTTCTGGTCGTAAGATGACATCATCCCTTGTTTGCTCAAAACATCAAGATAGTCCAGTTGAAGCAGTGTCATGAGAGCAGATGTGGGTGCTGAACAGTAGACTGGGCCGTCGTATCCATACTTAAACAGGAAAGGAAGAATAGCGCAGTGGTCCAAGTGAGCATGACTTATGATAACTGCGTCCAGAGCATCGATGTTGAATTGAGAGGCATCTAATCTTGGAAAAGCATCAATTGGATTTTTAGCACCTGGATTGAATCCGCAGTCAATCAGGACATTACTTTCCCTAGATTGAAGGAGGATGGCGGATCTGCCCACTTCCATGAAGCCACCTAAGGCGGTGATTCGGATGTCTCCAACTCCGTAGAACATTGGTCGAAAGATTCTTTCACCAACAGTGCGCAGTATTCTGTTGCGTTCTTTGCTTTCCGAATGTAGAAAATGTCGCATGTGTGCTACTATTTTTGATGGTATTGGGGGGCTTCTTAGAACGCGAGGTCTCCATCTGCTTTGCTTTATGATTTCATGCAGAATGGTTCCATTTTTGCCGATTACTATGCCTGGTTTCTTTGCCTCTATTATGACTTCCCCGAGGCTAGGGTCAAAGTTTACGCCTGTAATCTCGGCTTCAGATGAAACTATTTTGGTTATGAGATTTTCAGCTTCTTTCTCTGCTGCTCTCACAGATGGGTCTGAACGCACCACGATTCTTTTTCTTATGAGGCTGACTATGTCTGCTATTATTGAGCTTTGTTCTATCAGGATTTCAGGCTTTTTTGTGTAGACAGCTAGTGTTGGTCCTTCAAATTCGATGCGGGTCACTTCTGCCTCCTTTGGAACGTATTCTAATATTGTCTGGCTTACAGCCACCTTGGTCTTGGCAGAGTTTGTCACGCGTACTTTTCGCTCCTCATGAGCCCGCAAGAATGCCTTTTTTCTCTTCTTCACCAAGTGCACGAAAGCCTTTATCATCTATTATTGCTATGTCGAAGTTGTCTCCGCTGGCTGCGTCTCTCTTCATTGCTGAGTCAACAGCCTGCGCAATTGTGGACAACATGTCTTGGATAGCTGCGTCTTTCTTGAATTTGTCTTCAAGTACTCCATAGGCTATAGGAGAGCCAGATCCTGTAGCAACGCAGTCTTCTTCAGTCAAACTACCGAAAAAGTCGAGGGAGAACACATGAGGTCCACTGCCGTCTACGCCTCCGATGAGAACTTGGGCTATCATAGGTGCTAGTCGTGATGAGAAAAGTAGATTGGCGACAAGTCGAGCTGCGGCTCTTATGGGCATTGGGCGCCCAATCTCCAGCCTATAAAGTTGGGCGTTTACTTTCAGAATGTCCACTGTGCGTTGGGCATCTGCTACTACGCCTGAAATTGTCATGGCCATGTGATCGTCGATTTGATAGATTTTTTTTCCTTGTTTGTGGGCTACGAAGAATCCCATGGTGACTCGGGTGTCTGAAGCTAGGATAACTCCGTCTCTGCAGACTATTCCTATAGTTGTTGTTCCTTTTAGGGCTAATTTGTCATGCATTTTCTTTTCCTCCCGCATAATTGTATAACATCCACAGAAGCTTTGGGAGAAACGAGCGGAATTTTATTGATGTCTTGACTCTTTAATTAGCGTTTCGGTTATTTCAACAAGCTAATGGGTGCTTTTTAAGTGGCTTATGTATACTTACAGTTTCCGTAGTATAGATTTTATATCAGCTCTCAATCTTACATTACATGTGAGTCTAATGCCTAGGGAAAAGGTCCTTGGAATTATAGTTTCGTCACTTCTAATATGGATGCTGTCAATTTTACCTCTCATAACTGTTGCCCAAGCTCAAACTCAAGATGTGGTCATTGGTGTTAATTTGGGCGACTGGGTCAGATATGAATACACGTTGGTTGAATGGAAATCCACGCAAATGACCCCAGATCCAGAATTCGTTGAACTAAACAACACTGCATGGTTCAAACATGAAATCCAAGACATAAGAGACAAGGAGATAGTTTTCAGCCAAACAACACAGTTTAGAAACGACACGCAGAAGACCTCAGTGTTCCAGCTAGACGTTTCCAATGGAGATGGAAACGGCACTCTCATGTACATTTCATCAGGGCTAGGCGCTGAACAAAAGATTTATCCCGCGTCCCCGCAACAAGTTTTGATTAACGAAACAATTACTCGCAGTTTTGCTGGGGCTACCAGGGAAGTAAATCTCTTGATCTTAACGGGAGCTCAGTTTACTGAAGAAGACGAGCCTAACCTCATCTACGCTTCTGTCAGTTACCATTGGGATAAAGAGACTGGTGTACTCACCGAAAGACTCGGCGAGGGAAGGCTAGTTGATCAAACAGGAAGTCAGATAGCGTCGTGGAGACAGTCAGATGAAATTGTTGAGACAAATCTTTGGACTCCAGAGGAAGAGCCCACTGATGGCCAAGGAAATGAAGAGGTTTACCAATTTCCGTATGCAATTGTGGGTGGGGCGATTGTTGTAGTTGTTTTGATTGGAGCTTGGCGATTGTGGCCGCGAAAACGAAGGCTTAAGGCACGTAAGTCTCGCACACGGCGTCAAGCAGTGTTTCATGTATATAATGTTCAAGGATAACGTTCTTTTTCTTTATCGTAGTACTGAACTAGTGTCACTGCCGAATCTTTCTTTTTAACCTAAAACGACACCGATTGGTATGACAGAAACATTTCTCCTCTCAAGTTCATGGATAAAAGGATTTATGCCCACAGAATCGCTTGCAACATGACCAGAGACTACAAGGTTTCGCCTGCTCTCAGCTTTTAGTTTTGCCAGATCCCCAGGACTTATGTGAATGTATACAACTGTTCCAATGCCATGTTTGAAGTATGTCTTTGCAATTTCGTAGCCGCCGTTCGTTCCTGCACCATGCGACACAACAACCTTTCCAGCAGGATTCTCAGCTTTCCCTAGTCGAATTTTGACTTCGGTAATTGCATTTCTGAATTCAGTTAGCTCTCTTAGAGCAGAAATTACATCCAGCACTGTGGAATCTTCGCGGATTCGGCTGTTGATTTGTTTACTCATTCTCCTTCTTCCAATCTCATCCAAAGGCGTGTGAATGTTCATGTAAGGCATTCTCAAAAGCTCTGCAAAATCAACAGCATGACCATAGTTTCGCGTATGCATTTGCACCTCTAACTCTTCAAACTTCTTTCTCACGGCTCGCTCTGCTTCTTCAATTGGAATTTCAGCCAAAACCATTTGCTGAATATGTCTTCTGAACACTTGATGGAAGTTTATAGCTGCCGTTCCGCCTTGTGGATGATGAGCGATCACTGCATCACAACCTAGTTCTTTCGCAAGCAAGAGCTCTGGAACACCAGCATCAATGCCAAACAGGATCTTTCCAATGTTGTCGCCGCTTACATATATAGCGCTGTCTTCTGGAATTTCCTTTAACCCTGCAAGTTTCAAAGACAACTTCATAATCTCTTCAGTATTCATACCAATATTCACCTTCAGATTCCTTAAGAGCCGTAATTATTCGCTAGCAATAAAAACATAGTGTGTCTTTTTGAAATCTTGATCAACACGAGAACGGGTTGTCCAACTGATTAGCTCAGTGAAATCAGGGTTTCAACTATTGGATCGTTTTTCCGAATGGTCGCTCAGCAAACCTGGAAGACAGTTGATATTCTCGACGATGAAGTCGGGTCTCCACTTTTCAAGCTCCTTTCGGCTGAACAGCCCCGACAACACGGCAACGGTTTTGATGCCAGCTGCTTTCCCAGCTTGAATGTCGACAATTGAGTCGGTGACAAAAGCACACTCTCTAATTGACATCTTTAGTCTTTGGGCTGCTTCAAACAGGATTTCCGGCGAAGGTTGAGGTTTTGTCACATCTTGTGATGTAAGTATCGCCTTAAAGTATTGGATGAGTTGCAGGTGCTCAAGTTCCTTTGCCAACATTTTTTGCGAAGTGTCTCGGCGTGTTACAAGGGCTAGGGGCAAATGCTTAGACAGCTTGCACAGTGTTGTCTGAACATTTGGGATGCAATTAGTCTTCTTAAGCGTGAGATCGTGAAAAGCCTGAAGATATGATGCAACAAATTTCCGTTTCGTGGCTTCAACTATTCCGATTTCATGGAGCAGATTGTCTAAAGAGAGATTTGACTGAAGCTGACGCGCGATTTCTATACCGATTTGTGGATTAACATTATTGAGGGCTGTTGCAGATATAGCATGTTTTGCTGCTTCAACTAGCGCTTCAGTTGCATCAACAAGGGTTCCATCTAGATCAATGAGTAAGGCGTTGGCTTCTAACCGTTGATGAGTCACCTGTTTTTTCTCCAGTTAAATGGTAAATCCTCTTTGAGCAGTTAGGTGGCAAGGTTATTAAGTGTTGTATGATTTTGCAGCGAGTTAATTCGATAAGTTTTTATCTATGCAGAGTTGTCTACTTAAAGGTGCAAATCCGAAACTAATGACAGAAGCAATGTTGGAGAAAACCGTTAATGGCGAGAAAAGCTCGAATCCGATTAACCAGTACAGACTACAAGAGGCTAGAAGAAGTCTGCGGTGAGTTAAGGGCAATAGCCGAAAAGACAGGTGTCAAATTCATTGGTCCAGTTCCATTGCCTACAAAGCGTTTGCGAGTGCCTGTTCGTAAGACTCCATGTGGCCAAGGAACTCCAACATGGGATAGATGGGAAATGCGCATTCATAAGCGTTTAATTGACATCGATGCAGAAGAACGGGTTATGCGCCGAATCATGCGGATACGTGTGCCAGAAGAAGTTTTTGTTAGCATAGAACTTTTGTAAGTGTCATTTCACTGCCTTATAGTATCAGAAAGGCTGAGATTGCTAGAATAAGACAGGGAATAAAAATCAAAGCCCATATAATTCTATTCCAAAGGAACACCTTCCAACCATCCAATACGCCGATTGGAAAGAGATTGAAAAAGGCTATCCACGCATTAAAGGCGACGCTTAGAAGAGCAATCTCTGCGAATGGAGACGAGAGAAATCCATAAGGAACAAACGAGATGAGCGCAAGAACAAGATTAGTCGCAGGTCCGGCAATTGCTGTTCTGCCAATTATATCTGGGTCTGCAGCGCCAGCTATCATAACAGCTCCTGGAGATATTATCTTGAATGGTGAAAATGGGATGATCGATATCAGGGTGAGGAGAGCGCCAAATAATACTAAGCGAAATTCAGCCCACAAACCGTAACGCTGAGCTGTGAGTTTATGGGCTATTTCATGGGAAACAAAGCTCAATACGAAAATTAGAGATGAAACAATAAGAATTTCCACGTGATTGCTTAAGAACACGCTGTCAAAATATAAAAAAACAATTGAAAGCCCTACAGCCATAACTAGCAGCGCACTTATGACTAGATGTTTGATTTCTGTTGGGCTGAACCAAAAAGTTCTA
>JASFPO010000082.1:0-9141 GCA_050115935.1 Candidatus Bathyarchaeota archaeon
TCAACTCTCTTTTGCTTATACGCCCTTCATGTTTTTGCCGACGTGACTTCTCCTCAGGTCCTTCATGTAGTCTGAGAACTCGTAACCATTCTTCTCCTCAAATCTCAACCCAAGCTTACAGTACAAATTCTTGAGAACCATTTTCTCTATCACTTGTGCCGCGGAGACCATCAGCCTCTCTAAACTAGCTGAAAACACCTCGGGTTTTTGGGCAATCTCTTCCCATTTCAAATGACACTTGGTCTCCATATAATCATAAATAACCTTGGCGCCAGGCTCCTTGAAAACATTCTTAATCGTCTCATCTATCGCACAAAGTACCAACTCATCAAGACTTCCTGTTGTCTCTGCGGAGAGAAGTTGTTTGGCTAGTCCAGTGACTTCTGTTTCCATGCCATTTCAACAAGGAAGAGCTCTTGGAGTCGTTCGGATTTAAGTTGTATGAAACTGAAGTATTAATCAGGAGTAACCATTCATATTCTGAATCGGAATATAAATCCGTGAAAATAGCATACTGAAGGATTCTCCTTTTCAAAGAGCCAAACTAGGGAATCGGCTTCAAGGACCGATTTCCAGTCTTGAACCAGATAATTTCCACCCCTTGACTTTTTTGATAATACGTTCAGGTTGTCAGAAAATCCAGCTTTCTCTTGTGGTTGCAGATTAAGGCTAGTGGTTTACGGCAAAATATATGTTTATGTAAGGTTATTCTTCGCTTTCTTCTAGTTTGCGTGCTCGTGTTTTAATCCATTCCGTTACCTTTTCTTCTGTCATCTTTTCTCTCTGACGTTGCTCTTCGAGTTTCTCCTTTATCAGCGTTAGTAACTCCTCAGGTTTTGCAGGTTTTATGATGTACGCGTCCGCTCCTAGGTTTAAAGCTTCAACCGCATTTTCTAGTGAAGGATATCCGGTGATCATGATTTTCATCATCTTAGGCAGTGTGTTATGTATTGTTGTGAGCAGTTTTGTTCCGTTCATGTCTGGTAGCTTGATGTCCAACAATGCTAGATTGTAGAATCTGGTCTTTGACTTCTTTATGGCTTCTTTTCCAGTTTCTGCGGTGTCTACTTTGTATCCTGTTTGCGTAAGTATGGTGCTCAAGGTTCCACGTATGTTTGCGTCGTCCTCAACTATGAGAATGCTAGGCTTATCCTTTGTCACAGATTTTCACCTCCAGTCTCTCGCTGGATGGGTAATCTTACTGTGAAAGTTGATCCTTCACCTTTCTTAGTTTCTACATTGATGCTTCCGCCATTCGCTTCGGCGAATCTTCTACAGATGGCTAGACCAATACCCAGGCCTCTGGCCTTCGTAGTGAAGAAAGGTGTGAAGAGGTTCTTGATGTTTTCTTCCGATATGCCGACACCGTCATCTTTGAAACTGACTGAAATGAATCCTTCTGAGTTTTTGGTTGAGACTTTTAGTGTTCCACCGTTCTCCATTGCTTGTATTCCGTTTGCAGCTAGATTTAGAAAAATCCGTTTTATCATGTCTGTGTCCACTTCTATTTCTGGAAGTCGTCCCAATTCTATGACAAATTCAACATTTCTTGGCGGTTCTACCTGTGACAGAGACTCCTTGACTAAGGCGTTCATGTCGGTCTTCGTGAGTGTAGCTTCTCTCGTTGCAGAGAAATCGTTTAGATCCCTTATTATTTTGTCAGCGTAGTCAACTGAATCCTTGATGACTTGGAGCATTTCACCTGTCTTTCGGGGGATCTTGACAGAAGAGGGAAGTTGCGCCAGTTGTCTGTTTAGATAGTATGTTGCGTTCTCTATGGATTGCAAAGGGTTTCTCAGATCATGTCCAACCATTGTGGCTGCTTCCCCGATGGCAGCCAATCTCTCAGACTTGAGGAGTCGCTCGTGTGTCTCCTTCAGCTCTTTGGTTCTCTCTTCCACCTTCTCCTCTAGTTTCTCCATATATTCTCGTAAAGTCTCCTCGATCTTCTTGCGTTCAGTTTGTTCAAAAGCTAGTTCCAAGGCTGCTGAAATATGATGAGAGAGGTTCTTCACTGTCGGAACGAAGTATTCAGATAATGCTACGGAGTCCACAACTAGTATGCCTATAACCTTACCATGTCTCTTCAACGGCGTTAGGATTCCAGGTCTCTTCTCGTAACTCAAGATTCTAATTAATGGGCTGGCCAATAGTCTCGGAAAATATTCATTGGCAACGTCAGAAAAGTTCGCTTCAACTGTCTTTTCCTCCTTCACAATCTGGCTGAACAAGCTTGATTTGTTTAGGTCAACTCGGAAGTTTTCTAACGATAGAAACCCAATTGCCTTTAGTCCTGCCTTCACCTTTTCGGGGGAAACTGTTGTTTCCGCTATCTTGAGCTTCGATCCTGCATCTGTCAACAGAAAGATGCTAGCATTGTATCGTTTCGACTCCCTAAACTCCTCAGTTACAGTCCTGTAAATCTCAGCTTCGCTTTGCAATCCATGTATCTTCGTGGATACATTCTCCGTGAAGTGAATAACTTCAATAAGATCACGTAACGATCCGTCCTTCAGTTCACGCTCTTCCATCTAAGCTCCTCTCCCTTTGCCCGCCTTTTATATTTCTTAATTCTTTTATGTAGTCTGAAAACTTGTAGCCTTTCTTCTCTTTAAACCTTAGCTCAAGTTTATTGTACAAATTTCTGAGGATCATCTTCTCTATGACTATTGCTCCTGAGCCCAACAGCTTTTCTAAGTCTGCCGAAAAGACCTCTGTTTTCTTGGGAATGTCTTCTCGTTTCAGGTGACACTGGTTTTCAAGAAAATCATAAATGACTTTGACGCCAGCTTCTTTGAAAACTTGCTTCATCGTTTCAACTGCAACGCTGAGAACCAGATCATCTAGGCTTCCCGTTTTTTTCACGGTGTGAAGTTGTTGAGTCACTCCAATAACTTCCACCATCATTCATTGTCAGTTAGATGTTCGCGAAGTTGTCGGATTTAACTTGTATGAAAGTGAGGTCTGGATTAGGAGTAACCATTCATATTCAGAATCCGAATCAGTTGCGCAAATCGCGAACCATTGAGCGCCTCAAATGAAATCATCATCAGATTTGGAACGACAAAAACTAATATGGCTGCTAAGATCAATGACCTATTGAGGATGAATCTATGAGTTTCACAGAAGAGGAATTGACTGAGTTTCTCCATGAACAAGAGAAACTAGAGGAAAAGATTGTCAAATCAGTTAGCAAGGCGCTTGGGGCAATTAGAAATCCAGTAGTTGAAGCTGTTCTAAAGGGTATATCTCACGATTCCTCAAAACATGCTGAGATCTACAGATCAGCAGCACACATAATAACAGTGGCTCCAGCCATGACAGAAGGCGAATTCAAACATCTCGAAGATGTCGTTAGATGGCACGTCGAAAACGAGGAGAAGATTATTGAGCGTCTACGAGAGGCGATAGACAAAACCGCTAATGACCGAGTTAAGTTCCTACTTGAATCCATACTTGCAGATGAAAAGCGACACCATGACCTTTTGAACATGATAATGGACATCATAGTTAAAGGCGAGACCATAACTGACCAGGATTGGTGGGATGTAATTTGGAAGAATGCGCCCTTCCATGGCGCTCCGGGCGGCTGAAAGCTCTAGATTTTCAAGTTTATACTCTGCAATCTCACTTCAGCTAAATTACTGATAGGACGACAACAGAGAGAAAGCATGTTCAACTTGCTACTAAACGTGCTTACCTGGTTAACACATACGACTTCCGGAGTATAGTTTGAATTATCTCATGGTGTTTCTTCTCATCTGCTGCTATGTGCTGAAGCAAGAGTTTCAATGCCTCATCCTTAGTAGTTTTTATTTCCTTCTCCACGTCTTGCAACATGTCTTGTTCAATTTTCATATGATTTTCAAGCTCTCTCTTTACAACAAGCGAATCTACATAGCTGGCGATTCTGTAGTCCCACAGGTTTGCAGGAGGGGCCTTTTCAACAATGTTTAACATCTCTTCAAGGATTCGTGCGTGCTTCGCTGTGTCAAGTTGTATTTCGGTCAGAAACATCTTAGCAGCTGCAGTCTCAACTTTGTCACGTAAAGTAGCACATGACTTCGCCGTCTTTTTCTCGACTTCTATGTGCTTTCGAATCATATCGAAAAATGCTTTCTCAGTTTCCATCGACTGAAATCTCCATTTTTTGATTATAGACACTCTTTTAGCGATCCATAAAAGATTTATGGCTCACTTTTCGTCCTGATGTTGAAGCTTTTAGCCCATTTTGAAACCTATGAAAAATCCAGCCAAGAAGCTTCCAGCGAAGGGCAAATGAGCTATGATTGGCGTAAGCCAGCCTGCTGCTTGTCCTACACCACCCAACCCGCCCTCAACTGCATCGAACAGCTTTCCATAGTTGACTGCAAGTATGCCCTGTGAGCTCAGGTATATTAATGCAAGAAGGAAGATACCAATGAGAACAATTATCAGCTTCGCAACTTTTTTTATGGCATATCCGACCACAAAGCCTCCAATTGCTCCTGTACCTAATTGGAAGACAAGAGGTGTAGCAATTTCACTCATTTTGGGTCCGCCTCTCCTCTATGATTCATACGGTTGGTTTTTATGTCTTTTGGACACCATACATTTGGTCTGGAGTAAGCCATTCTGGAAACTGCTCTCTCAAAGCAAGGCGAACCTTGTAACAGAGATGGCAAGCATCCGCGTATTCTTCCTCATGAGAGATATTATACCTTTTAGCCAAAGCTGTTGGTCCTCCTTCTACAAGGGGCTGGATAATAGGATGCTCAGAAGGGCTGCATGAACGAATGATTTTCGAGAGCGAATCTTGCCAAGCATTTCCAATAGTTAGACCTTGGCAAACATGAACGTAACCTAACGGATCAACATGTACTCTTTCTGGATTAGCCAAGTCCTCGTGGGGGCATTCTTCAAACTCATTCCAAGCTCTTCTAGGGATATCTTCCAAGAGATTTTCGGCTGCTCTACCACGATACATCAACTCGCTTACACCGCTTGGCAATCCCGCAAGTTTTGCTGGAAGCTTTTCTGTAGCCATTACGCTCACTTTCATGCCCAGCTTCACGGCTGCTTCGACACCATTTTTCACTTTTTCCGCCTCTATGTCTTCTCCGTGATATGGATCACCGCTCAAGCCAACATCTACCACGCCTATCTCTGCTAACGGACGTAGCCACTCTAAGGCATCCTCAAAACATGTAGCCCAATAGGCGTTGGAAAGCGCTCCTGCTTTAAAGCCCATTTTGACCGCTTGGCTCAGTCCCTTCAGCATTATTCGATAGTAAAGGAAGGGTTCTCCTCCCTCAAACCAAACCCATTTAACCGTGCCCAGCTTCTGAGCCTCGCTTAGCAGTTCGCTGATTTGTTTGAAGGTCATAGTTTCTTGAGCTGATGGGCGGCTCCATACAAAACAGTGGTCACACTCGAATGTGCATTGATACGTAAGAAGCAGATGGATGCCCTTTAATTCCATTTTAACCACATCTAGTTTACTATGTCACGTGGCTATTAAGAGAATTGTCGTGAGTACGAAACAGCTTAAATCTATTCTTCATCCACTCTAGATATAACGATCTTGGGGGTGGCTTATTGGACGACTTGCTTGGTATCTACCTGTTGAATCTGTTGGTTACTTCTGCCATGTTTATTGTACTGGTCTTCCGCGCTTGGATAGAGCTCAAAAACTATCGCATAATGTGGAGGGAATTGGAATGGCGAAGGACATATGAGGTTGTAGGGAGAGTCTTGAAAGCGGAGAAAGACTTGTTCACTGGAGTGGAAGGTGGTCAAGAACTATACAACCTTTTATGCGAAATGTTCAAGGTGGAAGAGAAATAGCTAGGGTGAATGCCAATCCTTAATCATTGTTTCTGGCTTGCTGATTTTCTCGTGTCCATAACGGCAAAGAGGCTTTGTTAGATGGCGCTGAGACCTCGGCGATGTAATGTATAATTCTTCTTCAACGTTTCTCTTCTCTTTCGCTTTAATCTTTGTTAACTTCAAACTTCGAAAACCACATTTATCACATCTGAAGCCTTTATGAGTTCCCATAGACTTCATGCGTCTTCCACATTGAGGACATAGAGGATTATGAAAAGCGGTTTTTGGAGCCAACTTCAAGATCTTTAGCTTTTCAAGGTTTATTGTGATCGGATGCTTCTCGGAAGCTCGACGAACGCCTCCGTAGGCTTCAACAAGATCTCCCACAATAAGTTTTCTAGCGACTTTTTGGAGAGTTCCAGTTGGAGCGTATGCAGCACAATCAATCACACTATTCTTGTCTTTTATCGAGAAGATTACGTGTCTTCGAGGAACATTGTGAGGTTGCTGACTCACCATTCCATGAACAATTGCAGGCTGATAAGGTTGCACATTAGCTATGGAATTCACTTTTCTCAAATGAGCGTCGGTTCCATGATTGGTGCGAAAGATTACCCAGCGCTCAATTAACTCAGACGAACGAATCATCTCGTGAGCCTCTTTGACTACAGAAGGTGTTTCTCCTCTAATCCCGTAGAGAATTGGATCTGGACCCCGGGGTGTTATCAGAACCCGCCCTGTCTCAGGGTCTACGTTGTTAAAGGTTAAAGGCACCGTTTTTTCGTTCATCTTCAAGACCGAAGACTCATCCAGTTTCCGTGGAAATCCACAGTTTTGAGACACACGATAAGCAATAAGTTCGTACGTATGGTCTTTTTCCAAGTTTTCACCAATGGCAGCTAGAGCGCCGATTATGCCCCTCCCTGTCTTAAAGCCTATGGCTTCAGCCCTAAACATCCCAATAAGTCTCATGGCTTCACTTTTCTTGACGATGCCTTGAATTGTTCGTCTAGCAAAGAATCTGATCTCGTCGGGAACTTCTTTGCACATAAGAAAAACAATGCCTGGCTCGGTACCCGCATGCTCCATGTCTGAATGCGCTTCAACTACATCGATGACCTGCTCAATAATGTCTTCCACAATGCTCTCAGCGCATTTAAACCTCAAACACAGAGCACCATTACCTCGAGTTTTCCAGGGAACATTTGGATTAAGCCTAACCAGATGGGGGTAGTCAATGAAGGAAACACCCAGATTGTGTAGTTTTTCAATGAGAATCGCGGCTATGTAAGTGGTGCACCCCATCCTCGGTGAATCCGTGTCGTCGAAACCAACATGCATCGTCAGCATTTATGTCAGCTCAAATAATTCAGAGTACACTTGGATAAGAAAGTTTCAGCGTCCTTGTTAATTGTGTCGTTTGTCTGATTCTGGAATCAACAATATTCGGGCTTTGTTTGAATCTTCCTTGGAGCGAGTCGTCGCAAAGAGAGCTCAGGATGTTCACAATCAAAGAAAGAACTGGATTTAAAGAGAAAATAAGGAAGAGAAAGTGCTGATGCTCACTGGCTTTCTACTACTATCATCGTGAGAGTTGAGCGAACCTTGTTTAACCTGCGCACATTCCATGTAACAATGTCTTTGAGTTTATCCATGGTGTCCGCGCTAATCTTTGCCACTATGTCATAGACACCATAAACAACGTAGGCTTCTTTGACACCTTCCACTTTGTTCAACTCGTTCAGAACTTCTTCTTCCGAACCTATCTCAGCATTAATTAACACGAAAGCTGATGGCATGTTTTTCATCGTCCTCCTTTTGGCTTATGATACAGCCTGATAAACGTAAAACACTTTCGCTACCTTGAGGCAAAACGCTAGCCGGAAATGGATGCAGAATACACAGAATCAAACTGAAGTGTCGCCAAGATGACAGACAACGTCCTCTGAGAATAGAAAGTCTTTTGTGTGATAAGGCCAAACAAGAAGGAGTGGTGGAAAACTCTTGATGCAGTTTCTTATCATTGAAACATTGACCAAGATGCTTGAAGATATCATTGCCTTTATACCGTCTGTTATCGGTGCCATCATTGTAATACTGATCGGATACGGCATTGGAGTCATTGCAGGTAGAGCGGTGAATGCGCTCATTGAGAAAATGGGTATAGAACGAAGCTTTGATCAGAGTAGTACGGGCAAAGCCTTTAGAGCTGCAGGATTAGATCTGTCATCTTTTGTTGGAGGAGTCACAAAGGCTTTCATTGTCATTCTGTCGATCATCCTGGCCATACAGATCTTGAACATAGGAGGCACTTTGGGCGATTACCTAGTTTCTGTGGCATCCTACTTACCTAGGCTTCTCGGAGGTATCTTGATAATAGTCATAGGCACTGTCCTAGTTGATTTCCTAGCATCTCTCGTAGGAAATACGTTGAAACCCACTTTTCCAGAAGCCAAAGCCGAAATTGCTGACATGCTCAGAAACCTTCTTCTGATCGGTTTAATAGCAATGGTACTTCTAGTGGCCTTGGACCTTATGCTACTCGCAGGCGACTTAGTTTATCCCTTAATCCTAGGCTTCGTCATCATAGGTGCAGGAATATCATTGACAGACGGTTTGGTCAAATCAATCATGGAGGATCACAAAGAGTTCGTAGCTGTCGCAGGATACGCGAAGTTCGTGCTCTACAGCATCTTCCTAATCATTGGCGCTGGAGCGATCTTTGCAACCTTTCAAGGAGTTACAGAAGTGGTGGCGAACATTTCCTGGGCCTTTGCGATTGCTTTGGCCATACTGCTGATCCCCATAATGTACAATATCGCGAAAACGATGTCAAAAGAAGTCACCTAGCAACCGTCAATCTTCCCCCAAGAATCCCCTTTTTTCTTGAACAATTCATGCGTGTGCTTCAAAAGCTACAGAAGGAATCTGACACCAAGTTCATAGACTATTTATAATGTTCTTACTAGAATAACTACAGATATGCAGAGAGGCATTTGTTTGATCATAACAAGTAGGGAAATGCGAGCCTTAGAACTAAACTCAGAATATTTTGGAGTTTCAAGACTACAACTCATGGAAAATGCTGGACGGGCAGTTGCAGAGGAGATCCTTACAAGATTCAAACCCAAAAAGACCAAAGTTGCCATCCTTTGTGGTCTGGGTGGAAATGGCGGCGATGGTTTTGTCACTGCTCGTCATCTTACCACTAAGGGCTTCCAAGTAACTGTTATTCTTGCTGGAAAACCTAGAGACATTACGGATGAAGAAGCTGGAAAAAACTGGCTTGCCTTAAACCCTCTCAAGAATGTTGTCCACTTACATGAAGCTTAT
>JASFPO010000083.1:0-8755 GCA_050115935.1 Candidatus Bathyarchaeota archaeon
GCAACGGATAACGCGTTGCAAGATCGCTTCCAACCATAGGCTGTTTTTCAAGGTGACCTAAACGTTGAAACTCACCTTTTCGTGTACAATGAAGGATCTCTCCACCCCAAGCTGAGCCGTCTGGACCATAGCCGTAGCCATCGCAAACTATACAGATTATCTCGTCTAGGTTGTGTTCAGCCATAAGTTTAGCAGCATGAGCATGATGATGCTGTACTTGAATCACTGGACGATTGTGTTCCCCGCTTAGTTCTTGTGCAAGCATTGTTGTGGAAAATTTTGGATGAAGGTCACACGCTATGGCTTCTGTTTCGCAATTTGTAATTCGCAAGAGATGAGTTGTGGCTTTCTTTAGGAACTGAAGAGTTTCTATGTTTTCTGCATCGCCTATGTGCTGTGAGATGAACGCCTTATCCTTGAGTAATACACATGCTGTTGCGTTAAGTTCGGCGCCTAGACCTAGGACTGCAATGTCTACTGGCTCTTTTAGGCGGATAGGTTCGGGCGCATATCCCCGCGACCTCCGTATTAGGCTGATCTTTTTCCCATGAACACGAACAACCGAATCGTCACATCTTTGAGCGATAAGCCGATTGTGAAAGAGAAAATAATCAACTAGGCTTCCGAGTTTTCTTAGCGCCTCATGGTTCTTTGTGACTATGGGCTCGCTGGGAGGATTAGCACTGGTCATCACAAAGGCTGGTTCTTGCGTTCCGTTAAAGAGCATGTAGTGCAATCCGGTGTAGGGCAACATGACGCCAATGTTATGCAAGCCCGGTGCAATCAAATCTGAAAGAAAGTATCCAGCACTCTTCTTCAACAAAACTATTGGTCGAATATAAGAAGTGAGCAAATCTGCTTCTTTGGTGCTCACTTCTGCAAATGACTTGATCGTCTGGAGGTTTCGAGCCATGATGGCGAAGGGTTTCTGAGCTCTATGCTTAACCGTTCTAAGCCTAGCAATTGGTCCTGATTTTGTGGTTGCAGTGGCTACGTGGAAACCGCCGTAGCCTTTTATCGCTAATACATTGCCTTCTTCAAGCAGTTTGCCTGCTTCGCGAATTGGCTCTTTGCTGTCAATTTCTTGTCCATCATTGGTTGTCAAGCTGATTGTAGGCCCGCACTTGTGGCAGGCTACAGTCTGGGCGTGGAAACGTCGGTTAACAGGGGCAGCGTATTCTCTTTGGCAGAAGTCGCACATTGGGAATTCTTGCATGGTTGTGTTTTGGCGATCGTAGGGCAGCCGCTCAATGGTCGTGTAACGTGGACCACAGTTTGTGCAGGTGATGAAGAAGTAATTGTAGCGTTTGTCTTTTGGATTTCTCAGTTCAGTCAGGCAGTTTTCGCAGATGGCTATGTCTGGGGGTATAACAGAGCCAGAAAGTTTCACCTCTTTGGAGCTTTCTGTAATTTTGAACTTTTCAAACTCGCCCTTGTCTTGTACGTACTCGGTAGTCATGTCATAAATGCGAGTTAGAGGCGGTTTCTTCTCAAGCAAATCTTGAAGAAATTTCTTGGCATCGTCTTGCTTTCCTTCGACGATTATCTCTACATGAGCATCACCTCGATTTCGGACGTAACCCACAAGCTTGTTCTTCACCGCAATTCGATAGATGAAGGGACGAAAACCAACACCTTGAACGATGCCGCTGACCTTAACCTCAACCCGCAACGGTTAGTATGCTCCTAGGGCTTGAAATTTGACAGTTGTGTTCTGTATAAGTATATCGCAAACTGAAAGCAAGAACAGTCGAACAACGTAATACAGCTATTGATCTATCTGAGCGCAAGAAGGCTGGCAAATCAAGAATCCCAAGTGATTCACAACTGTCTTGTCTATTTAGAGAGCGCCTTGTTCAGTCAAGAATCGAGGCTAAGTTATATAAGTACATGTATCATCCTACATGGTTAGTAATTTCAGATTGCAATAATTGAAAGACTAGGTGTTCTATCGTGGAGAAAGTAAAAATCGGGGTCTTCAAATGCGGCAACATTGGAACGTCCCCTCTGTTTGAACTCCTTCTAGACGAACTAGCTGACCGAAAAGATGTCCAAATACGAACAGTAACAACAGGCTCAAAGATGAGCGTCGAAGACGTAGAAGAGGCTCTTCCAAAAGTCTTTGAATTCAAGCCAAATCTATTAGTTTCAATCTCTCCCAATCCTTCGATACCAGGACCAGCAAAGGCCAGAGAGAAGCTATCAAAGAGCAGCATACCTAGCGTGATAATCTCGGATGCTCCAGCAAAGCGTGTCAAGGCTGAACTCGAGAAACAAGGTTTAGGCTACATAATAGTAACAGGTGACCCCCTCATCGGAGCACGAAGAGAATTTCTTGATCCTGTGGAAATGGCGATTTTCAATTCGAACATAATAAAACTTCTTGCAATCACCGGCGTCTTCAGGATGATTCATCGAGAAATTGACAAATTAATACACGCAGTCAAGATGGGTTTGAGCCCAACACTGCCTAAATTGACAATTAACGTAGATCGTATTCGAGACAACTCTGATTTTCAAAATCCCTACGCAAAGGCCAAAGCGATGGCTGCCTATGCGCTAGCTGAAAAGATCGCCGAGATTAACACCAAAGCATGCTTCATAGAAAAAGAACGCGAGAAATACATTCCCCTCGTCGCTAGTGCACATGAAATAGCCCAGATAGCAGCCAAACTGGCCGAAGAAGCCAGAGAAATCGAAAAATACGGTGAAACCTTGGTGAGGAAACCCCACTCGAAGGATGGAAAGCCAAAGATAAAGAGCAAGCTGATGCTTCCCCCAACTTTGGATAAAGAACCTTATCAGAATGTTTAAAGAGTATAGATATCGATAACAAGAAACACTATAGAACTTCTATTCTCGTGTGAAGAATGAAGCTGATTGGTATATACCTTTAGTACTTGTATATAACATATTTCGACTATGTATATATGTTTCGCATGTCACCTATAAAACTAGGTGGCGCAAATTGAAAACGCTTGAAATCGCACCCTTGAAAGGCAAAGATTTAGTTGTCTTGCTCGTTGAAAAAGAGTATAATGAACCATTTTGGATAATTGAACCACCCTCCACTCAACACTCTCGGATGCTTCGCACGCTTTTCAAGCCATCAGTAGCCTTCCACAAGTTCTTGGCAAACTTATCAAAGAAGGTGAATCCCGACTTCGCAACAGAAGAGCTAGGTATGCGTTCGCAAAAGGAGTTTTACAAAGACAACGTTTTGACTCACCTGTTTAAAAAAAACAACACTCCCTTCTTTCCAGTTGATATTGACGCAAATGCAAAGATGTACCTGGCAACGAACCTAGACAAGAAAAGAGAACAAAGAGATAATGTGCTAGAAACTTTGGTCAAGATGTCCAAGAAAAGAGGGAGCGAAGATTCGCTAGGAGAGGAATACTTGGTGGCTTATGGACAATGCCTACAAACTGAACTAAACGAACAATGGCAGGAAGTGAGTTTTCCCATAAGAGAAAGCTGGATTGCTATGGGCATCATGGATCATGCTAGAGAGTTCGATTCAAAGGAAGAGATCACTTGCATTCATATCTGTAGTCCAGAGCACGTTGAGGGAGTCAAAGCTCTCTTGGAATCTGTAGATTCTAGAGTTGAAGTTCTTAAGCTTTCAAAGAAGATAATCTCAGCCAATATTGAAACTTCACGCTCCGATGAACTGGCAGATTTGCTGGAATCGATGCAGATCCAGGTGAAACCAGTTGTCAAAAGGACTTCAGAAGATGCCCCTCATCTTCTATTTTATCTAGACACCGACGCAAAGGCCAGTCCTTTTGACATCTGCATGGCATACGATGCCGGATACAATGCGGTCATACCTTATGAAAATGTGACACCAGAGGATGGCAAAAAGATCGTTCAGGATGCTATCTTTTCCAGAGGCCCAAAGGCAGTTAAGCATACATGCTTTTTTATTGGAGGAAAGAACGCTGAAAAGGCTGAAG
The DNA here is from genome assembly GCA_050115935.1 of Candidatus Bathyarchaeota archaeon. Classification (GTDB taxonomy): domain Archaea; phylum Thermoproteota; class Bathyarchaeia; order Bathyarchaeales; family Bathyarchaeaceae. The sequence goes on from JASFPO010000083.1 coordinate 3,960, forward strand.
AGGTTTTTGCAGTTGTAAGAGACTCGATGTTTCCACCTTTCAAGACCAGTATAATAGTTGATCCAAGTGGTGCATATACGACAGCAGCGGCGATGGTTGCGAAAGTTGAAAAGGCTCTCGTATCTCATAACCTCGGCGCACTGAAAGACAAAACGTGCGCAATTCTGGGCACAGGAGCTGTAGGAAGAATAGCTGCTGTTCTCTTGGCTAAGCTTGGATGCAATGTGATGATTGCCAGCCTCAACCCGAAACGCACAGATGGAGAAGAATATGCGGAAAGCATTGCGCGGCTTCTATCTAGTAGATATGGAGTGCAAGTACAAGGTGTTTTTGCGCCTACAGGAGACGAAAAGCTTGAGATCTTGAAGAAAGCTGATGTAATACTGTGTGCTGGAACAAGAGGGGTCAGGGTCATAGAAAGGGAATTGTTGAAAGAGCTCAAACTCGTGAAAGTTCTGGTTGACATAAACGCTATTCCACCTTTCGGAGTAGAAGGAATGAAACTCAAAGACGATATGAGAGAGATGATACCTGGAATCTTTGGAATTGGAGCGCTCACAGTGGGCGACTTGAAGCACAAGTTGGAGAAACAAATTCTAAGAGAGGCAAGATCCAACGGAAAAGAGGTATACAACTTCAATTTAGCATTGCAGCTTGCGAGGAAGCTACTTCAGAAGGAAATCTCGCCAGCTAAACTGACATTGACGTTGAGTTATCCACCTGCCAAACAAGGTTCTAATTAGACATCTTGTAAGCACGGTTTATAGCTATCTCAGCTATGTCCGCAGCACACTCAGCAATTCTCTTTATGCTATCACGTACAGAACAGATAGCACAGATTATCAGAGCGTTTGTTTGCTTACTCATGAACGCCTTTGTGGCTATCTCTCGATCCAATCTTTCAATCTCTTTTTGTTGTTCCAATATTTCAACAGAATTGGCCACATCCTTCGAGAAGAAAGCATTAACAGCTCTGTCATAAAGGCTAACGGCCTCTGTACCAGCCGAAAACATAAGCGCCAGTAGATGATCAGGTATCTTTTGGCCGGTCCCATCCAATAATATTATGTGTTGTGTTATGTTAGCTGAATGATCAGCAGCATGCTCAACTCTATACACCAAGGTTTGATGATCCATGCTGTCAAGAGGCTCAATATCCAGTCGATTCGCCAAAAACGGATCTCGGGCAGCATCGCGGAGTAGTCGGAGAACAAAGAAGGAGAAGTGATCAACATCGTCGTCAAGAGAAAAAACAGACTTCGCTAGCTCTACATCTCGATTCTTTAATGAGTTTAATGCGTCTCGGCACATGGAGAGAGCAATCAAATGCATCCGATGAATTGCCACTTCAGGTGTTGCCTTTGACTCATCAATCAGTGTTTGGATTTGCATCCGCTTAGTGTTGGACTCCATTATTCTCATGTAGAGCATCCTAACAATGTTTCGAATTGCCTTTCTTTGAGTGACAGAGAATACCTTTTCTGAAACAATTTTGATACTGGAGTAGCCATTCAGATAACAGCCGATTATTCTTCGAACAATCAAAGGGCCCTTCTCGTTTGGATCAACATGGAGAGTTATTCCTTTGGACTCCTTTTCTCTTTTGACACTTGGAAAGACTACAAGTGAACGATCACGTTGAACAGCTAGAGAAACGACATCGCCTTGTTTTATTTCGTTCAACGCGATCCAATGCTTTGGAAGAGAGACTACAAGGGAGGATCTACCTAAAGCCATAATCTTGCGTTCCATGATTTTCCCCGTGAGATATTATCTGGTTCCAGCTTATTAATACACGTTAAAGCAAATATATATTGAAATCCTGAAATACAAATTGTGGTGGTAAGCGCAAGCCTGTTCACTCGAGTCTGTGCACATCTCCAATTCATACAGGTAGTAGCTGCAGCAGCAATTTGACCATGTAATCTGCAGTGTTCTGGACTTCTCGTGTTAAACCTTCACCGAAATCTGCATCTTTCGGCTGGATTAATAGCAGTGCGATCTTGGCCTTTGTTTCTCTTTCTAGATACTCGCAGAAGATTCGAAGGGGGAGGATGTGAGTCGACACTGCATGTTGTTCCATTAGCTGCTTGGAACTCAGAAGTTTCGAAGAACCTGGTTTCGATTTGAGTAGAGCGGCATCAATGATCAGTATATGACTTGGCTGAAAGTCTATTATTGGCTCCATAAAATTCTCTGGAACCGTATCGCATTCTATTAGGCAGACAGATGATGAACCGATGCCCTGTAAGTCTTTAACTATCTTAACTCCAACGAAATCATCTCTTCGAAGAGGGTTTCCGATGCCTGCAACAACAATCCTTTGAACTCCAGAAAGCCACTCTAGCAGCATGTGCTCTATTTCGTCGTCATCTCGCTTTCTGAAGTCGCTCATGGCTTATTTTCCTCTCTTTATGATGAGAGAATTTCGTTTCAGGTTTCTTGATCAAATATTCTCCCGGCATTTATAGTGTTTACCGATTTTTCAACGAATGGCTAAGCTTAAATTTGAGAAATGCTCTCTCTATCAGACTCTAGTGTAATGTCTCACATTTGGTGGTTGTATGGGAAAGCTGAAATTCGCCCTCTATTGGGCAGCTAGTTGTGGAGGCTGCGAAATCGCAGTTCTTGACGTAAACGAGAAAATCTTGGACATCGTTGCAAACGCAGATATCCTCTTTTGGCCAGTAGCCATAGATATCAAATACAAAGACGTAGAAGCAATGCCGGACAAACATATAGATGTCTGCTTCTTCAATGGTGCAATCAGAACCGAAGAACAGGAACACATTGCTAAGCTTCTAAGGAAGAAGTCGAAAGTCTTGGTAGCCTTTGGCTCATGTGCCTGTGACGGGTGTGTCGTAGGCCTTGGAAACCTTTGGAACAAGGAAACCATCTTTGAACGAGCGTACTTTGAGACTCCTTCGACGAAAAATCCCGAGCGAGTGACACCAAAAACCTCTCTCAAGGTCAAAGAAGGAGAGCTAGTGCTACCGGAATTCTATGACACTGTTAAAACTTTAGCCCAGACAGTTGATGTAGACTATTTTCTGTCAGGTTGTCCACCACCTGTTCCTCTAATAGCTCAGGCTGTTGAAGCCATATTCGCGGGCAAACTGCCCCCAAAGGGATCAGTTCTGATGCCAAACAAGTCCATTTGCGATGAATGCCCAAGAGAAAAAAAGGACAAGAATCTTACTGAAATAAAGAGAATTTATGAAATCGATGATGATTTTAAAACATGTTTCTGGGATCAAGGAGTTATATGCATGGGTCCAGCCACGCGAGCAGGCTGCGGCGCTCAGTGCCCAAATGTAAATATACCTTGCACTGGATGTGATGGCCCAGGTCCGCTTGTAACCGACCAAGGTGCTGCAGCAGTCAGCGCGCTTGCATCCATTGCTGCTGATCCTGAGGTCATCAATCAGGCCGTAGACCCAATTGGAACTTTCTACAAGTACTCCTTAGCTAGATCAATCCTGAAAAGGAGGGTGATGAAATGAAAGAAATAGTTATAGATCCTATCACAAGGCTGGAAGGCCACGGAAAAATCACCATATTCCTAAATGACGAAGGAAACGTGGAAAACGCCTACCTACAAGTTCCAGAGTTGAGAGGTTTCGAGAAGTTCTGTGAAGGCAGAAGAGCAGAAGACCTTCCGATAATAACTACCCGAATCTGCGGTGTCTGTCCAGTTGCGCATCATATGGCCGGTGCAAAGGCTTTGGACGCGGCATTCAACGTAGAGCCAACGGAAACTGCCAAGAAGCTGAGGGAACTCGAATATTGTGCTTACTATATCTATGATCATATACTCCATTTCTACTTCTTGGGAGGCCCAGATTTCGTAGTAGGACCTGATGCTCCAGCGGCGAAGAGAAATGTTCTTGGAGTAATAGAGAAAGCTGGCTTGGATATCGGCAAAGAAGTGATAAAACACAGAGCCTACGGACAGAGAATCACTGGCATGATCGGGGGCAGACCAACTCATCCCGTGAGCGCATGTATACCGGGCGGTATTTCAAAAGCTTTGTCTGAAGAGGATAGGCAGGAAATCGAGAAAATGATCAGAAGCTGCGTCGATTTTGCCAAGTTCTCTCTGAAAATTTTCGACGATATCGTTCTCAAAAACGTTGACTATGTGAACTTGATCACGAGCGAACCCTACACTCTCAAAACATACTACATGGGAACCGTTGACAAAAACAACAATGTGAACTTCTACGATGGCGACATCCGAGTAGCCAATCCTGAAGGAAAAGAGTTCGTGAAGTTCTCTCCACCTGAATATCTAGACGTCATCGAGGAACATGTGGAGCCATGGACTTACGTCAAATTGCCCTACCTCAAAAAGATTGGATGGAAAGGCTTAGTGGCGGGACCTGACAGCGGCATCTATAGAGTTGGGCCTTTGGGAAGATTGAATGCTGCAGATGGTATGGCTACACCCATTGCACAAGCAGAGTACGAGAGGATGTACAAAACTCTCGGTGGAAAACCAGTTCACGCAACCTTGGCTTTCCACTGGGCTCGGCTGATAGAACTAATGTACGCCACTGAACGATGTATGGAACTAATCACGGATAAACAAATAACAAACAAGGATATCAAAAACAAACCCGGAAAACCAGGCGAAGGAGTCGGAATAGTTGAGGCTGCCAGAGGTACTTTGATCCATCATTACTGGCTGGATGAAAAGGCCCTAGCTAAGAAAGTCAACCTAGTAGTGGCCACAACCCACAACGCGCCTGGCATCTGCATGTCTATAAAAAACGCTGCAAAAGGCCTCATACGCA
>JASFPO010000084.1:0-8747 GCA_050115935.1 Candidatus Bathyarchaeota archaeon
GTCATGGGTGTGCCCAAAACCGTCATAAACGAACACATTGAAATAGTGGGTGCAGTCCCAGAAGATCAATTCATAGCTCACGTATTACATGCTCAAAAGCCGCCGAGCATATACATGTAGGAATCGGGATAATGCATTAAAGCCAAGAATGCGCGCGAGTAGACGAATCGTCAAATCATAACATAGAATTGAGGACGCGAATCTGTATGTAAGAAAGCTTTTTAGATATTGAATCTATAACTAACGAAGTTAGGAGAACGTACCATCTGTTTTACAAAGGTTTGATAAGAGATGAAGGTCCTATTATTGAACCCCCCGGTCACTCGCGATGTACCACAGGCACCACTCGCACTTATGATGCTTCACGCAAGCGTTGACGGACATCACGATGTAATGACTCTGGACCTTAACTTCATTACAGACCAAAGGAAATTATCATCATTCCAGCCAGATATTGTTGGCATCTCGTGCATGAGTTTCCAGAGAGACACGGTATTTCAAATCTCAAGAAAACTGAAAGAAAATGATTTGGCCATTGTAGTGGGCGGCTCTCATCCCACGATTGCCCCAAAGCAGGTGCTAAAACGTTCAACTATAGATTATGTAATAATGGGTGAGGGAGAGGTGGCTTTTTCTAAGCTTTTGGATGCACTAGAAAGAGGCTCTCCTTTGAATGAGGTTCCTAACCTAGGATACAAGAAAAATGGGAAAATTCGGCTCAACCCGGTGGAGCAGATTGAGGACCTAGGTAGTTTGCCTTTTCCTGCCTACGCTTCCATTGATATGCACAGATATAAAACGAGAGATCATCAATATACGCTTGAAGTCCCCTACGAGACATCAAGAGGCTGCCCTTTCAAATGTATATTCTGCTGTGTTAATCGACTAAAGGGTAGCTACCGTGTGATGAGCCTTGATAGAGTGTTTCAAGACATTGAGAAGATAGCAGAACTGTATCCGAGAGATTCAGTTCTTCTGAACCTCTTTGATAACAATTTCTCTTTTTCTAGGAAGCGCACCTTGGAATTCTGCAGGCGGCTTGAAGAACGACCTTGGCACTCAAGGGTAAACTGGATGTGCGCTGCACGCGCTGATCAGATAGATGAAGCTCTGGCAAAAGAGATGAGCAAAACAGGGTTAGTGAAAGTATTCATAGGAGGAGAAGTAGGATATGATTCCGGGTTGAGATCACTTCAAAAGGGGATTTCAACTGGTGATATCTACAATGCTGTGGAGGCGTGTTTGCCGTATGGAATACGTGTAGAAGTTGGCTTCATTGTGGGCTTTCCATGGGAAAAAAAAGACGATATCCGCAAGACCTTGTCTTTCGCTGTACAGTTGGAGGAAATGGGAGCATCTACTGGCCTATACAAGTGTGTTCCCTACCCAAACACTCCCCTGTGGAAATATCTAGAGGCAAGAAAAATCAGAATTGACACTTCGAACAGTTCTAGCTTTGACTTCTTCAGTGAAAGCCTGATATTTGAACATCCTTATCTGGAAGACAACGATCTGAGCTCAATAGTGTGCAAACATCTGGACCACAAAAACCCTTCATGAGGAATCTCCAGCTCTTCCTCAACAAGCTCTTTACACACGAACAGAAAAAATGGAAAAGACATGATTTCTAGTTGTTTTCATTCATGCTTCTAACCACATTTGCCGAGCTAATTCTTTGATTGTGACCCAGCAGATTTTTCTGTACAAAGCGCACGAAGGAGGGGTTTGCATCAGATTTCCATAGGTCAGATAACTGTCTGCAGGACAGCCTCTGCACATATATTTTAGTTCGCAACTACGGCACTTTGGTATGTCTAGTACGCTCATTTCTTGAAACAATTCCATTATGGAAGAGGTCTTCCAGATTTCTCCCAAGCTTTGTGTCTTGATATTGCCTGCAACAAATTCAGGTCTTTGGAGCATGTTGCAGGGGTACACATTGCCATCTGCTGTAATCGTAAGATCCGATGTTCCTGCTCCACATCCATGCGCTTTTGATAGGCTTTTGAGCTGTTCTATCTGTTTCTCGAAACTAGTTCTGACCTTAAGCTTTCTTGCAGTTCTCCAAGCCTTTATGATAGCTCGGGTGGCGTCATTCATGGGGACTGCCAAATCTGGATTTTCTTCAGCCCTCCCAATAATTCTTATCGAGTTTAGGGATAGAAAGTTGACTTTCAACCTTTTTGCTAGTCGAACTATTTCTTCTGCTTCTTTCAAATTATGACTCATGAACGTTATTCCAATGCCTGTGTTCACTTGCGAGCGAACAAGGGTTCTGATTCCTTCAGTTGCTTTCTCAAAGGCATAACGCCCCCTAATATGGTTGCAGGTCTCAGGAGTTGCGCCATCCAAGCTTACGGTCACCGTGGTCCCGGTTTCCTTGAATATCTTTGCATCCTCTGCAGTGATCAAAGTACCGTTTGTTTCAATGTAAACTCTCTCTATTCCCCATCCGTTTGCATTCTTGACTATTTGATGAAGAAGTTCTCTTCTTAGGAGAGGTTCTCCCCCCGAAAGAGTAAGTTGCTCTCCCTCAAGGTCTGCAAACTGTGTAATAACACTTAAGATATCTGTGTCGGAAAGCTCTGCTTTATGAGGTTTTCCTGCCCGAGCATAGCAGTGCTTGCATCTGAAGTTACAGGCACGTGTGAGATGCAGGTGTAACAGGACCAGTTTTTTGATTGGTTGGTTTTGTCTTGCCATAGGAGGACTTTCACCGGTTGTTATGAATCCGGAGTCTGCGAGAGAGCGAATGAAATGCTTTATGTCTTCTCTCCTGGCCTTGTCAGGAGATGTGGCGAGAACATGGTTTACTATGTGGTCGACCTTTGTTTTGCCATCACAGAGCTTGAGTATCTCTCTACCAATGCTGTCAACTACCATGATGTTGGGCATATCTGGATTCAGAACTATGTAAAAAGCCCTCATTTTTCTAAAGACAAGATTAGACGGGGCGCAAGGCAACAATTCTCTCAACAGATTCAGGTCTCCGGAGTTGCTTGCAAAATAGGGGAGATGGGGGTTATTCTCGGACTTCTTGTGCATACTATCAGGTGCATACTACCAAGGTATGACCTTAAATTCCTGGGGTTTTATGCACCAAGGCGGAGCTTGCTTTGGAGTCACCTGTTCGCGTTTCTCAACGAGTATCTTGAACTTCATATCCGCTTCCTTCTTTTTACGAGGTTGGATCAAGTTCAACCTAAAGGGGTATTTATTGGTTCAGTTCCTTATTAAATCTTCCCTATATCGGCTTTTTCTGGGGAAAAATAAAAAAGATGCCTTTTCTGGATAACCTTTATCTAGAACTTGTTAGGCTTTTCAGTCTCCAATCGTTAAGTTTGTGATTAAAATGAGCACTCAAGCCTTCAATGAAATTGCACCGCATGCTTTTTGGGTTGGAGCCTCTGATTGGCACAGCAGATTATTCGACAGCCTTATCAGCCTCCCCTACGGAACCTCATACAATGCCTACCTTGTTGTTGGAGAGAACAAAACAGCTCTAATTGACACAGTCAAGGCGCCTTTTGCAGATCTACTTCTTTCCAAAATTGAAAAGATTGTGAAACCGGAGAAAATAGACTATTTGGTGATGAATCATGCTGAGCCGGACCATTCAGGGTCAATACCAAAGGTTCTTTCGGTTGCCAAAAGCGCTAAACTGGTTGCCATGAAAAGGGGAATCGGCATGGCTAAGATTTACTACGATGTGCCTGATGAGCGCATTCTAGAGGTTAAGGAAGGGGATACCATTGATTTAGGCGGCAAAACCTTGAGGTTTCTTGAAGCTCCTTGGCTTCATTGGCCTGAAACTATATTCACGTTACTAGTTGAAGATGGCCTTCTGTTTCCATGCGATTTCTTTGGGGCTCACATCGCTCTGAGTCGCCTTTTTGGCGATGAGGTTGACGACATTCTTCTATCCGAAGCCAAGCGCTACTACGCTGATATTATGATGCCATTTCCAGTCTTCGTGAAGAGAGCCTTGGACAAGGTTAGTGACTTGAATGTCAAGATGATTGCGCCAAGTCACGGTCCGATCCATAGAAATCCGAAGCGCATTATAGATGCTTATGAGATGTGGGCTCGAGGTCCCTTAAAACACAAAGCGGTTATCCTCTACGTCTCCATGTGGGGGAGTACAGAAACCTTAGCGAAAACACTTGAAGAAACACTCTCTGCAGAAGGCATAGAAGCAGTTCCTTATAACTTAGTGGTTTCGGACTTGTCTCATCTTTCCCGTGACCTCGTAGACGCAGGTGCCATTCTCATCGGTTCGCCTACGTATCTAAACGGAGCTCACCCACTAGCTTGGCTGGCTACTGAATTTGTTCGAAGCCAGAAACCGAGAACGAAACTTGTCGCAGTTTTTGGCTCCTATGGCTGGGGTGGTGGGGCTGTCAGCCTAATAGAAGATCACCTGAAACAGTCGGGCTTCGAAGTCATAGAAACTTTAGAGTGTAGAGGCCCGCCTAGAGAAGCAGATTCTGAAAGAGCCAGAAACCTAAGCAAGCTGATTACTCAGAGAATCAAGCAACAAAGAAACACTTGAGATAAGAAGATTAAATGAACAGATCCTTCTCTCTTTCTCTTATCAGTTCTTTTGCTTTTGCCTTCTCGGACTTAGGGTACTCATACCCTCTGATGATTGCTACAGGTATGCCCTCGTTTGTTTGACCAATGACCAGTTCGGATGCAGACGCTAACTCGTCAGCCAGTGCTGTTCTTTTCACTCTCAACATGTATCCAAAAAGATCAGTTTCTCCCATGCGAGGACGTATGGGCATTATACCAGCAACTCCTATGGCTACGTTGATTTCACCTTCACGTAAAGGACGCCCATGAGTGTCAGAAATGATAACAGCCACATCTCTTCCAGTTAGTTTCCTTATTCTTCGTCGAATTTTTCTAGCTGAGCGGTCAGGATCTTTGGGCAAGAGCGCCACGTATTGCTCTCCCGGCACATTTGATTTGTCAACGCCTGCGTTGGCACAAACGAAACCGTGTCGAGTCTCACATATCAGATGTTTAGCAGCCATCCGCACAATACTTTTAGAGTCTCTAAGAATAGTTTCCACGAGAGCGGGATCTTTCTCGACTTGCTTAGCTACATTTTCAGCGAATTCTGAGGGCACCACTTCCTCAAGATTAACAACACTACCTTCAGCGCGGGAAACTACTACATGAGTGACCACGATTATGTCTCCGTCTTCAATTGACGCTCCCTGACGCTCTGCTGCCGTACAAATCAACTTAGCGAGGTCGTCTCCCTTCTTGATTATTGGCAAACCTTTGACTCCGATTACTTGCACTTCACTCATCTCAAGGCTTCTCCAGTAACTCAGAGAATATCGTGCCTAATACTGTTCTAAGTGTTTCGATGTTCTTCTTGAAACCAGTTGTTAGAGAAAGATTATTCACGAGCCAACTTGCGGCTCTTGCTTGGATCCAGCATAGATTCTGCCTTTCTGAGATCCGCAATTGTGTTGATGTTGAAGAAAGTTAGTAGCTCAGCGTCCATTCTTCGCAGGACCAATGTTGAGATGTACCGAATATCATGCAGATAGTCAATCATGGAACGCATGTTCATTTCGCCTTGTTCCAAAGCTTTCTTGGCAGCCACTATTGCAGATTTCGTGTGATAGGCGGCTTGAAGAGGCTCAAGCCATCCATTGGGCCATCTTGGAATAGCAGCAGTTCTCTCAACACTGCAGTCAAGAAGTAAGGCGGCTATTTCGCCAGATATGAGAGGAGTGTCGCATGGAAGCAACAGAGTGTATTCGTTTCGCACGGTTTCAAAACCTGTTAAAGCTCCAATTAAGGGACCGTTCCCATCATATTTGTCTACAATCACATCTGCTAGATGTTCAAAAAGGGGCATAAAGGCAGATTTCTGGGCTTCTGAGCCTACCACGATGACTTTTTCTTCCACAACTTCACCTATTTTCTCAAGTAAATGCATTGCGAGAGGTTTACCTTTCAACTCAACTAGCCCTTTGTCCCTTCCAAAACGTTTTGAAAAACCTCCAGCAAGAACAACGACAGAGCTTCTCAAAAGGGCACCACAGACGTTTAGTGAATATTCAATCCTATAAATGGAGTGCACGTGTATGATCCGTGTACAGACAATAGATTCCACCTGAACGCTTCATGTTAGGAACTGCAAAATCCCCAAAAAACACAAATCTTAACAGTGTCAATTTCGAAATAATCGCATACGATAAAGCAATGGAGAACCGAATTAATATGCCAACTTGGATATGTACAGAATGTAAAACCGAATACACTGGCAGATGCCGTAAAACAAAATGCTTGAACTGCGGTGCACCGAAAGATAAGCATGTGAAGAAGGAATAGGTGCATGTCTTCAGCAGATCCGGCGAGCCTCGTTGGTTACTGTGGTCTCTACTGCAACGCTTGTGGAATCCGTCAAGAGAAAATAAAAGCTGCCGTCAGCAACCTACGCAATATTATTGCTGCCTATGGCTTCGACAAGATTATGCCAGATCTCACTAAATGGGAACCAAGCTTTGAACATTATGATGAATTCGACCAAGTCATGAACGGTCTAGTCAAATTGTTTGGTGGCTGTCCCGGCTGTCTTCAAGAAGGGGGAGACCCAAACTGCAAAGTAAGATCGTGTGCAAAACAAAAAGGCTATCGCACCTGTGCCGAATGCAGCGAAGCTGACACATGTGAAAACTTGGCTCCCTACCGCAAAGGCTACAAAGGACTTGCCCCAGCGCTTCAGAACATAAGGGAAAACGGCATTAAAAGATATACTGAAGAAATGCAGAAGAAAGTAGACGAAGGTTACAGCTACCTAGAAGAGCGCAAATAGCTTCTCCTTAACCCCTTCTTTTTGCAGTTCGTCCACACGATAACAAACTGCTCTGAATTACATCCGCAACTACGTGAAGAGTGAACCAGATCCTTCCGAAACACATCTTCATAAGAGAACAACTTAGTATAATCAACTGGTTATCAGGATTCTTTCGGGGTAGGTTAAGACATTCAACCGGTATCCTCGCACAAACCCAATTAGAGTTATTCCTGTACGCTGAGCAGCTTCAACTCCAGAGCTTATGGCTGCAGTCATAGAAGCTATAACTGGAACTCCCATTCTCGCTGCCTTCACTACAATATCGCCGGTGAGTCTGCCACTTGAAGCTATAAAACACTTAGACAGCTCTACATCTTCCAAGGCTGCTACACCAATAATCTTGTCTACGGCGTTGTGGCGTCCCACATCTTCAGCACAATTCAACAATTTGCCTTCTGCGGAATAGAATGCTGCCACATGTACTCCACCGGTTTTTCTGAAAATCTCTGCCAGAGTGTTAAGCCGTCTAACAGCCTCAAGAACGGTTTTCGCCTCAACTTCAAAATCCACAGATAATCTTGTGAGGTGAAGTCTGTCAATCAGCTTGGAGAGAGGCCAATAGTCTGGAGAACCACAAGCTGAAACAACAAGTCGAGCAAAAGGTTGTGAGATGGAAATGCGTTTTTCTATGTCTACATCAGGGCTTAGCCTTATTTGACATTTCCCGTCCTTTCTTAAGCGTATCTCCTGTATCTCCTTCGTTGTTCTTATCACTCCTTCTGAGAGAAGGTTGCCGATTGCTAACTCTTTCATCAATGTAGGCGAGCAAAGAATGGTTGCGTAATGTGTTTGGTCTAGGAAGATGTGAAGTGGTGTTTCTTCAGCCACGTAATCTGTTTTCCGTTCTCGTCTTCGGGATTTCACATCTATGCGGGAAACTTCTACCTCTCGTATGGTTGTCATCTAGGACTTCAACTCCGAGAGAACACACTTGACGATTTGCTCTGCAATGTTTATGGGTGTAACAGATTGTAGTCCCCGCCATCCAGGCTGGCTGTTAAGTTCAACAATTACTGGACCTTGTGAGCTTTCCAGAATATCGACTCCTGCCACCTTGCATCCGATAATCTCAGCGGCCTTAATTGCCAAGTCTTCTGTTTCCTTGTCTAGGCTGAGCGGCATTGGTTTTGCCCCTAGGCTTACGTTGGTTTTCCAAGTTTCTGCTACTCTGTGCATGGCGGCTACAACATGGTCGTTTATGACAAATGCACGTACATCTGAAACTCCATGAGGGATGAATTCTTGCAAATAGAGAACACCATGGTAGAAGGAAACAGTTCTGAAGATTCTTGTAGCCACATCTGGATCAGAGATTCTTGTGGAGCCAATTCCCCTTGACCCGAATAGGGGCTTAATGACTACGTCACTGCCTAATTCGTGGAAAGCCTTCAATGCTTCTTCGTGGCTTTCAGTCGCAATCGTCTTGGGAACGGGCAAGCCGCTTTCTTCTAGAAGTGCAATCGTACAATATTTGTCTACTGAGCGTTCAATAGACAGTGGCGGATTAATGATTAACATGCCCAGACGTTGAAGTCTATGAAGAAGGTCCATTCGAAAGATTATCTCTTCGAGTGAACCACGTCCAATTGGACGGATGATTAGAGCACTTAGATCAGAAAGGATGTCTGTCTCGTCAATTGATGCTTTCGGTTTTGACTTGATTCGAGCAACTGGCTGGGAAAAATTGAAGCACAGAGGTGTTACACCGTGTTTTTCCATTGCACGACGAAGTTGTGTGGAGCACCATCGGTTTTCGTTTCTTGTGATTAAACCCATCTTTGTAGTACTTCGCATTCTGAGTATTCTCCTCGATATTGACTTGTACTATGTTGCTAGAGTTGTATTTAGGTTAGTTTGCTTCTCC
>JASFPO010000085.1:0-8595 GCA_050115935.1 Candidatus Bathyarchaeota archaeon
AAGCTTTCTCCGGATCAATTCCCATTGTTTTTAACATTATTTCTATGGACTCTTTCTGTTGATTTCTCTTCTTTTCAGTGTAACCTTTTGCGCCCTTTCTTTCATCCTTTACAGTGATTCCTTCTCCGATTCTTCTCACTTCTGCGTCAGCTGTTGAATCAATCGCAGAAACAATCCCTGGTACCCCGTGAACAACGAAATGTTCGCCAAACAAGATAACCTTCCCAAAGCCAGATCCTTTCCCCATCAGAACTGCCCCAGAAACAATTAGTGTCAAGAATTAGATAAAATACTTCTTGACGCAGCAAGCGCATCGATGAGAAGCTTCTTTACTCAACTAACTCTTTCTGAATGAGATGGAGGCGTAACCAACCACTGCTGAGAAGTCGCCGGTTATATCACCGCTTGTTCTATAACAGAGCAACTCAGCCTCTTTTGCGTTCAACGCCTTCACGGCTGTTATGGCAGCGATTGTTGGGCCGCAACCGCACATGGAAATGTGACGGGTCTCCACAGTGGTATAGAGACGTTCTGCGTCGAAGTCCAGCGCTGCCTCAATGGCGGCTTTGTCCTTCTGCTCGGCAGCCTGTTGCGGTTCGTAATGGGTCATATCTGTTGAAGCTATCACCAAGGCGTTTTTGTCAGCTAAAGCCTTAGCCACTGCCGCGCCGACTTCAAGGCTAGATTGCAAATCTTGCATAAGGAAGCCTATAGGCACAAACTTGAACGTTGAACCGTAAAGATACTGCAGGAAAGGAAGTTGAACCTCAATAGAATGCTCAAGAGCGTGAGCGGAGTCATCAACATCGATAATGCTCGACTCTTCAAGAATCTGGTTTGCAGTAGGAGTGTCGATTTCAACATCGCCTAGTGGAGTACGCCAAACACCGTCTCTCATTAAAGCAAGCGCACTTCCATGTCCCGTATGGCTAGGACCTAAGAGGACAATGATGTCAGGCTTGCCTTCCGTTGCCAATTTGTGGTAGGCATGGGCGGCTATCGGTCCTGAGTACATGTATCCCGCGTGAGGGCAAACCAAGCCAACTATAGTTTGAAGCTTTCTATCTGCGATTTTCGGCAACTCACCTGGACCGAGTTTGTGAGAGAAGCATTCTTCTATTTGTGTCCTCAAAGCTTTGGCGGTGCCTGCATAAAACATTCCAGTTTGTGAGGGGCGTCGCAGCTTCACATTTCACTCCTCTCTTGTCAATTTCACCTCAAAATCGTCAATTGACAAAGCTGGGTCTCCATCAGGTGGCAGTTCGCCTCTTTCGCGCATTATTTGCCTTGCCAAAAGCCAGTAAATTACGGCTAGGGCTCTTCTTCCCTTGTTGTTTGTTGGAATAGCCAAGTCAACGCCAGAAAAATCGTTGTCAGTGCTGCAAAGTGCAATGACTGGAATGCCTATGTTTGCAGCTTCTTTAACAGCTTGCGCGTCTGCCTTGGGGTCAGATACAATCACTGCACTGGGTTCAATGCGATCTGGATAGAGAGGATTTGAAAGCAAACCTGGAATAAAGCGTCCCACAATAGGAACTGCGCCAGTTAGTTCGCAAAATCTTCTTACAGGTTCGCGTCCATAGAGTCTCGCGGCAACTGCTCCTATCTTGGATGAATCAAAGCGAGCCAAAAATTTTGCTGCAACTCTTATGCGTTCGTCAGTTTTCTTAATGTCTAAAACGAAGAGTCCGTCTGGGCGCACCCTATAGATGAACTGTTCCATGTCTTTCGTTTTCATTCTTGTTCCAATGTGAACTCCAACAGACAGTAATGTGTCTTGAGGTAAGAGAAGGTTCTCTTCCACAGGAACTTCAGTTGTGGATGTTGATGTATCGGCAGCGTCGGTTGAACTCTTCTCTTCTGGCTCTGCTGTTTCCGCTTTGGTTTCCACGTCTGTTTTTTCCTCTGCTTCGCTCATTATTTTCTCTCCTTTTTACAGTGGTGTGATCGCCATTTTAGCTCTTTCCTCAAGAATCCTTTCTATACGGATAAGCTCGTTTATTATGGCTATTCGTGCCCCTTCAACTACACCAGCCTTTATGATTGGGCAGCGAAACGCAACTGCTAGATGAGCTATATGTGCCTCTGTGGTCTCTCCTGAACGATGAGACATTACGGTTACATATTCGGCTCTTTGACCTAGAATGGTTGTTTCCCAGGCGTCTGTGAGAGTGCCAACTTGATTGCCCTTAATGATGATGGCGTTGGCGACTCCTTTTTCTATTCCGTAAGCCAGCCGTTCTTTGTTTGTCACGAAAAGGTCGTCGCCACAGATGAGGCATTTCTTCACTTTCTTTGTCAGCTCAGCAAAGTTTTCAAAGTCTTCTTCATGGAGAGGGTCTTCAACATAAGCAAGTTTATACTTTCTAACAAGATCTAGAACAAATTCCAATTGCTCCCCAGAATCTTTGTCAACTTTGTCTCGAGGATAAACATAACATTCCTTTTTCAGGTTCCAAAGGCTGGACGCAGCCATGTCGAGTCCAACCCTACACTTGATTCCCGTCTCGTCTGAAACCTCTTCACATGCCTTTGTCACTATCTCCAAAGCATCCTCGTTTCTTAGGTTGGGAGCCCATGCGCCCTCGTCGCCTCTGCCGCCGGTGAAGGTTTTATCCTTCTTGAGGAGGTAGGACCCAACTCTTTGATGAACAAGTATGTTGGCCTTTGCAGCATCTAGGAAAGTATTCACTTTCACGGGTAGAACCAGAAACTCTTGAATGTCTGGAGACTTGCCACGGGCATGTTTGCCTCCTCCTATTACGTTTCCGAGAGGGTGAGGCAATTCAGAAGTCAATTGCCCACCTAACTGGGTGAATAATGGTCGCCCCAGTGACGACGCTGCTGCTTCAGCTGTGGCTAGAGAAACTGCATAGGATGTGTTGCCGCCGATTTTTCTGAAGTCTTGGGTTCCGTCAATCTGATTAAGTAAGAGGTCTACTTTCTCTTGCCCCTGAGCGTCAACGCCAGCTAGTTGAGGCTCAACAAGTTCTCTCACTCTTTCTATGGCTTGGTCCACACCGCCTTCTGGATAGGGAACCACCTCGCCCTTGCCTCGGCTTGCACCCGATGGTGCAGAAGCCCTTCCGAAACCGTTTTCCGTCTTTACGTTGATTTCGATTGTTTCTTCTCCTCGAATGTTGAAAATCTTTTGGGCAGTTATGCTTTGGATTATTGTTGACACGTTTAAGTTTCACTTCCTTACGTGTATGTCTCAGCTAGCTTACGCTTGCCAGATTCCTCGTAGAATTTGAGGATTTCGTCAATTATTTCTACATGCGATATGAGCATGCGGCGGCAACAATAACGTTTCACACTAAGACTGTCTAGAACCCTGCCTGAGTCTTCTCCCTCTTTTACTCTACGAGCGAATTCTTCCCATTTGTCGCCGACCAATCCACCGCAGCTGAAACAGCGAACAGGAATAATTATGCTCAGTCACCTCCAAAGGACTTGAACTGTTCGTTTAGCTTCATGGCATAATGCCTCGCAACAATTAAACTTTATCCTTTTCGATCTGAGAATCTGGTGAACTTGACGTTTCTCTGCAGAGCCTATCCATATCTAAAATTCATGGCGCGGAGTGCGGGATTTGAACGAAGCGTTGAGCCAGACGGGCAACCGTTGAGCGTGAGAGTTTATAGCTTTCTTCTTTCTACCGAACCTGCTTGTCTTAGAGACGCTTATGAAGCGTTAGGTGAGAAGCACAGTTATGTAGATGATTACCTGAGGCGTCTGTGAAAGAAAGGTGTGATTCTCAGTACTGCTGAGCCTACATTTGAGTTTGAAACCGCTTCTGGAGGTAGAGCAGGTGTTGTCGGATTCACTCCTGCGATTAACCATTATGTCGTGAATAACGGTTATGAGATGCCACTCGCATGTGCTTCACTTGCCCGTGGTTTCTTTCTCATCAGATGGGGTAGTTCAGCAACAGAATCTGCTATGCTGACAACTCCCAGTTTTTCCAGATCCCCTCTTCCTAACGATCCCGTCAACACAGCAAAGTATTCAACTTTCGCATTCCTTGCACACTCGTAGTCAGAAATCGCATCTCCTACGTAAACTGCCTCTTCTGGTCTCACGTCGAGTTGACTAATCGCATAAAGCAGTGGTTCAGGGTCTGGTTTATGCTTTCTAGTTGTCTCGAAAGAAACAATAACTCCAAACCAGTTGATGTTGAACCCTGCTTCTCTCAGATGTTTCTCAATGAAGAACGTAGTCTTCCCTGAAAGTAATCCAATTTTGATTCCTGACTCTCTAAGCTCCCTCACTGCATCCACTGCACCTTCTACTGCAGGAACAACCAGATGCTCATCCATGAACAGTCTCCTGTATTCTTTCACGTAGAGTTCGACATTAGACTCTGGCCATAGAGTCCTCACGACTTCGACTAATGGTCTACCCATTAAGTCAACAATCTCAAGTAGTGATGGAGTTCGCAGTCCGAGTTTCTCTGCTGTCTTTTTGTAAGCTTCCACAATTATCTCATTGCTGTCAATTAAGACTCCGTCAACATCGAAAATTATCGCTTTTGTCATAACTGTCGCCCAGCGCAGAGTCAGATTAGACAGGCTTGTAAATCTTCGTTCCGCCCTCCCAACTATCTCTCCATTCGATCTTTTTGACAGAAATTTTCAGAAGACAGAACTCCTCAGACTCAAGGCCTTTTGGAAAGTGTTGGGACAGATCGAAAGTCGCCAAGTTCCACACCTTCTTTTTCTCTGTTACATCTTGAATCAGATCAGCTTGGCCAAACACTACCGCAGCTTTGTCTCCACTTGGCTGCTCCACAAAGGCAAGACAGATCTTAGGATTGTTCTTTATCTGCTTAACCTTTCTGGATGAGCAGAAAGTCGTCACCCAAATGGACATATCATCTTCAACGATTGGAGAGACTGGGCGCACAATAGGTTGATCATCGTCACAGGTTGCGAGATACGCATGAAGACAGGTTTTCTTCATTATGGCTACTATTTTCTGACTTTCAGATGAATTCAATTTTTGATCCTCACTTCTCTGCAATATCTCATAGATAGATCTGCTCTTACTAATGTTTTCTTAGATCTTCTTCAAGAAGCTTCAGGTAGCTATGACAGGTCTTCTCACAGACTTGAAATTTGTGCGCGCTTCGCTCGCCAGCTTCTCATCGAACCTGCCACTGCTTCACGCAGACATGAAGGAAGACAGCAAGATTCCTATGAATGAGCGATGTATACCAGCAAGCTTGAAATACAACGAGGTTTTCACAAATGCTTTGGCTCTTAGTCACAAAGGGTGTTATGGCCATTGAGAAATGTAAATGGTGAAGGAAGTCGGAAAGGTTGAGTTGGCGAAGATATGAGAGAAGCGGGGAATGGTCCTTTAGTGATGAAGACTGTATAAGGAAGGAATGGGATGATGCTGCAGAGTCTTGGGTAGACTTTGTGAGAAGAGGTAAGGATTACTATAGAGAAGGACTTAACAATCCCGCTGCCTTCGAGTTAATAGGAGACGTAACAGGTTTAGCCGTGCTAGATCTGGCTTGTGGGGAAGGATACAACACAAGAATACTTGCGAGAAAGAACGCGAAGGTAACCGGAGTAGATCTTTCAGAGAAAATGATAGAATCCGCGAAGCAGGAAGAAGAAAAAGAAAAGCTTGACATTTGCTACAAAGTTATGAATGCCGCAGACCTTCGCGAGTTTTCAAACAACCAATTCGACCTTGCAACATGCTTCATGTCTCTCCAAGACATCCGAGATTTCGAAAAGGCAATATCTGAGGTGGCAAGAGTTCTCAAGTATGGTGGTCGCTTTGTATTTTCTATACCTCATCCATGTACTGAGATGATACGCCTACACAAGCCTGAAGGAGAGAAGATAAGAGCCATTGAAAGATACTTCAGAACAATGCAGTACACCATCGAATGGAACATGGAAAGACTCACAAAACCGTTCAAAACAACATCTTTTCACAGAACGCTAACAGCATATTTCGAGGTACTCCATAAGAGCAAGCTAGTTGTGACAAGACTTGTCGAACCAAGACCAACACGAAAGGCATTACAGAAATATGCTGGGCTTCAAGACGTTTTGGAGATACCTCAGTCCGTAGTCATTGAATCCGCCAAAACAAGGGAAAAGCTGCAGTTTTAGTACGTTCCGGCAACCTTGAAATACGACCTTTCCGGTGATATTTTCTATAAGGAAAATTCTGATATCTGAGGTTTAAGGAGATGAATGATTGCATTTTCTGTGGGATTGCTAAGGAAATGGAACCTTCAAGTAATGTTCATTCTGATGAAAGGGTCTTGGCTTTCATGGACACTACTCCAGTCAACTCGGGACATGTGTTGGTGATTCCGAAAGCCCACTCTGCACAACTAGTTGACCTAGATCCAGGTAGGCCCCCAGATGTTTAAAGTTGCAATGTGTATTGCTGAGGGCCTTAGGAAGTCAGGTGTAAAATGTGAAGGAGTAAACCTGTTCTTAGCTGACGGAGAAGTTGCTTTCCAAGAGGTATATCATGTTCATTTGCACGTAATTCCAAGATTCGAAGGCGACGGTTTTGGATTAAGATTGAGTCCCAATTATGGTTTCAGACCTACACGAAAAGAGTTAGACCAAATCGCTGACAGAATCAGAAACGCAATGGAAAACATCTAGCCTCCATTTTTCGCGCGCTATGTAGATGCGTACAAGCTACACGACGTAATACTGAATAACCTTTTCCATTCTTTTCGGTATGTCATATTTTTCAGCGAGGCTTTTTATGTGCTCAACCAATGCCGTGTGGACACGTGCTATATCCGTCATTGTGATAAGACCTACTAGCTCTTTGGCCCTTACAACTGTCAGTTTTTTGATTTGATTCTTAAACATTAGTTCCAGCGCTTCTTCCAAGTTTGTTTCAGGGTCGACTACTATTAGAGGTTTGGACATAACATCTCCGACGAGCGTTTTTTCTGGATTCCGAGCTTCTGCTACGACTCTTTTCAAAACGTCTCGCTCAGTCAGTATTCCAGCGAAATTTCCCTTCTCAAGCACAACCAAGCAACCTACTCCTTGATTGTTCATTCGTTCAACAGCCTTCCTGACATTCACACCGACGTCAACAGTTACGACATTCGTAACCATTACATCCTTTACCTTCAACAAAACCTCAACTCTCTCCATTTCACATTAAGTAGATCGCTGCAACACGCATTTTTGGGTTTCTCTCATCACATACATGATTTGTGCGCGCACTTACATGTCTATTCTGTCAAGAGATGTGTGTTCTTTCATTTCAATCCCCTTTTTCGACATGAAGCCTATAAAGTTGCTTACGAATTCATTTGCTAATCGAATGGTTTCGTCAATGGTTAGTGTTTTCCAATTCATGAGTTTCGTAGCTATTCTCTCATAGTCTCTAGGCAAGTGTTCAAACTCAAAAGATTCAGCGAGCCCTCCAAAATAGTCATGGTTTATGAATTTTCTGTTATATATCGCAGTCAACAACATGAATTCCATGAGAATTTCTGCCACGAAAAGGCATAGTTCATGATTGTTCCCTCTTATCTTAACAGCTCTCAGTCTTCCAAGTCCTTCGTAACAGATTGGAGTTTCCTTCGAGATGAATTTTTCAAATTTTCCTTCAGGAATTTCCTCTAATAATCTTCCAAGCTTTTCCAAAATTGTTGCATCTCCGCTGGTGATCTCAATATTGAACAGTCTTCCCATCTTCAATGGCCAATCAATCTCAATTTCATTGATGTCCTTTTCAACAGCAGCTAACTTTCGAACACAGACGTTTACCGGCATGCGTTCATATGCAAAGCTGAAGCTTTTTGCCTTACATTCATCACTTACAATGAAGAACATCTCAAGGTCTGAATATTCTGTGTCTGTACCTTCAGCTGTAGATCCATAGAAACCTCCCAGAAGGACGTCATTTCCATATTTTTCCAGCAGACGTTCCGTAAGTTTGTTAGCTAGATCAACTCTTTCCTCATGGTTCAATTATCTAACCCTCTCAACATCACCGAGCTTGGCACGCAATGTCCACTATCTCTCTGGCAATATCCCAGATAAAGAAGTTTTACTTATTCTAGGAATACGCGCGCATCTCAATTTGCAACAGTTACAATATTAACATAATGGACAATTATGTTTCTAACCTGTTGCAAAAAGAAGAAAGAAAGCGAGTCAGCGTAGCCTAAGAGTTAGTGTGCGCGCAATTGATTAGAAATTGGCATGCACTTAGGGGATATTGAATACCTTGGCTCTATGCGGTCGTTGTCCTAGATGGCGGTTGATTACGTTTAGACATAGAATTTAGATTCTCCTCCCTTTTCGACGCGAACTTCCTAAGATAGGCGGTCAGATCGATCAGGAACACCACTACTCCGTTCAGAATCCAACTCTGAAATATGAAGTCAGCTAGAATCTGCAGTACTGAGCATCCAACTGGTAGCAAAGTGTTGGATAGTAAGCGTGGAATAGTTTTCATGTCAGGAAAAAAGGTGTATCTAAGAATTATCGGAATAAACCATAGTGGAAGAGTTGGAGTCAATATCAGTCTCAGTGTCTGATCAATGCCGTTGGCTATGTAGAAACCCGTCAATACTAAGGCAAC
>JASFPO010000086.1:0-8533 GCA_050115935.1 Candidatus Bathyarchaeota archaeon
ACCTCTCCCTTTTTGGGAACTATGCTTTCGATTGACATCCGATTCCCTCTGGGGAATCTTACGTGAGTATGATTTAAAGGGCTTGCTGTGCTCGCTATTCACTAGACGAAACCATGGGAAGCTCTGCTGCTTTAACCATTGGAAGCGTCACATTTCCATGCGGCATAACCCAGACTTTTGCATCTTTTCCAGCGATGTTGAAAGCATTGTGCAACGCGTCGTTTACCGCCTTTGCTGTCTTTAACTTGAAGACGTTGGCAGCATAGTAATTGGGTAGCGTCGAGACAAGAATTATCTTGACTTTCTGCAAAGCCTTCATTAAATAGTAAGCTTTATGTCCGCCTATCTTGAAGCGTCTCTTTATTTCAGTTTGCATCTGTTTTATTTCCTTAAATTTCGCCATCCAATCATAGAAAACTTGGTTTCCATGTCCTTCTGGACACTCAGCAATCCAAACGATGACGCCTCCTCTTTTCACAGCTTCAAGGGCACAGTCAACTCCCTTATAGGCTTGGTAAAGGTCGATGTCATGAGGGTGACCTCCAGGACTTACAACTACTATTTTGGCTCTTCTTTCAATAGGTAACTTGTACATTTCATCGACAAGCTTCACTCCTTCAATATGAGCCTTCTCCAAATCGCCGGCAAAAGCCCGCACCAGCTCGCCTTTACTGTTTGTCAAGATGTTTAGAATGAAGTCAGGCTCAGCAAGCCTTGCAGCCTCAATCATATCCTCATGAACCGGATTGCCTTCCAGAATGCCGGTTCGAGCCTTCGGATGTAACATTGCTGCATGATTGTGCTGAATGGTTTCAATTCCAGAGATTGCTGGTAAAACGCTTTTTCTACCGCCACCGTATCCAGCGAAATAGTGGAGCCCTATGTCACCAGTTAGAATCTTGACGTCGGCTTCTGCAAAAACTTTATTCACATAGACTTTTGTGCCCAGAGTTTTGGTTCTGCCAAGGTAAACCAGATCTTTTGCGTGGCAGTCATGACTCATTGTCTGCACTCTTTCCAGCGTTTCTTCACCCACGAGTGTTTTCATCTCTTCAGGAGTAACAGAGCGATGAGTACCGCAACCGAAGATCACTGTTATGTCTTCATCTTTCACTCCAGCTTTGTTCAACTCGTCCAAGATAGGTGGAGCAATTAGGTAGCTAGGAGTTGCACGGGTCGCGTCATCTACGCCGATGGCAGCTTTATCGCCAGCCTTTGTAATTTCACTCAATTTTTTGGTCCCAAAGGGTTCGTTTAAGGCTCGTTCAATCTCTACTCGCGGATCTGCAACTCCAGGCTTTTCTTTTGGCTCAATTGTGCCGAGAAAGTTTCTTGTAGGAATTCGTGCACAGACTTCGGTTTTTCCGAAGGGAAGCCAAACGTCAACCATGCTTAGGCCTTCTTGAAACTTAGAAGGGCGCTTCAGTTCTTTTAAACGTAGCGCTGTTTATTGAACTGAAATCTTTGCGGTAAATCCAAAAAGTTTAACTTTACCATAGTGTTATGAGGTTAGCTAGCTGGTTCAGCGAATGGTGCAGACAACCTTTACATTGAGGCAGTTTAAGCTCTCAGATCTTGACCAAGTGATGTATGTGAACAAAGTTTGTTTGCCCGAGAACTACACCAGATATTTTTTCATGGACTTGCATCGAAGATTTCCAAACACGTTTATAGTAGCTGAGGAAAACGGGGAGATCGTTGGCTACGTGATGTGCCGCATAGAATCTGGACCCCCCGACTGGGGACTGCTTGGAATCGCCAAGAAAGGCCATGTAATATCGATAGCCGTTTTGCCAGAACACCAACGTAGAGGCATCGGACAAGCCCTTATGTACAAAGTCATGCAAGGCATGCAGACCTACAAGGCGAAAGAATGCTACCTAGAAGTTAGAATCACCAACACACCAGCCGTGAACCTCTACAAAACGCTTAGATTCAAAATCAAACGCACAATGCACGGCTATTACGCAGATGGAGAAGACGCTTACGTGATGAACCTAAGATTTGAGAAGGAACATTGATTCTGGTAGTTTTGGGCGAGAGGCTCGATTTGATGTTTCTTTGAGTCTTATCCGACAGATGACTTAATGTGGCGATGAAGTAAGCTACGAAAGCATCCTACATGATGAAAAATAAGCAGTTCACTGAACAGAGTTATGGGAATTCCCTGTCCAGAATTCACTCTTTTCGCTTCTAACGTTGCTCGCAACATAAAAAGGGGAAAATTGGAGGCGTCTTGTGGCGCGAATGCCGCGCTATCGTTTAGTTTACGGATCGGCTTGAGAACCATAGGCCCGTTGCAAAATAACGACGTCGAATATATCGACATCTCCATCGCCATCTAGATCAGCCTCAGGATTCCAGTTGGGAGAGCGTGGACATATAGTACTGCCGTAAGCAATACTGAGTGTCACAGCGTCCAATATGTCAACAACGCTGTCGTTGTTTATGTCCGCTCTTGTGTCCCAATTTGCGGAAAGTGGATTACATGTGGAGCCATATGCGAGTGAAAGCAATGTAGCGTCATAGATATCGATTACTTCGTCATTGTTTATGTCGGCATTTGTGTTCCAGTTGGGGCTCTTAGGGCAAGCAATTGCACCGTAGGCTTGCTGCATTAGGAAAACGTCAAAGTCGTCGACCGTACCGCTACCATCGAGATCGGCTTCCGGGTTCCAGTTGGGACTAACTCCAGCCGCACTCAGAGGAACAAACGCTAAACCGATTGCGACAACCACAAGTATGCAAGCAACTGTTCGCCGCACGTTCAACATAACTTTCCTCATCTCCTTCTAATTCCCAACAACCTAACTCATTACGAACGGTAGACTTGCAAGCACCTTAAGAGTATCCCAAACGGCATCGTAACCTGCTCTTCCCTCAGCCATAATAACAATGACCACGTCTGGGAGACCGGATGGTTCAATCCTCACACTCTGACCTTTGTAGCGATAACCTGGAAAGTCCTCTGTGTCAAATTCTTCATGTACGACGAAATTCTCATCCACCCACCAAAAGTGCCAGAAGAGTACAAGGACATAGTTGTCTGGCAAATCTGTGTGGATGTAAGCGTATATGTATGCATCCGGGTTGTATAGTTTTCCTTGATGCCAGTTTCCTGCTACACCGGCCTCTATGAATATGTAATCTCCGCTATCCGAGTCAAAGTTCCACAATGGATATGCATAGGATGGTACCGTCATCATTGCAATCATCGTGAACACTAGTGCTAGAGATACGAAACTAACCTTAATTTTATTCGTCTTTTCATACCTCCTATTTTATCTAGGGATAAACCCTGATTTAGTTTTCCTCTCTGGCATTTAAGATTTTATGTTTTTCACCAAACATGACCTATTTTTTGGCAAAAAACAAAAAACTGCGAGAGCAGAGGAAATAGATCCTATGATAATGAAAACAATCGATGTTTCGCTTCAATAATACCTGCCACTTTGTCAGAACGGAAATTAGAGAGTGAATGATTCTTTCTAGAGACAACCGGAAAAAGACAACAACTAAGAAATACCCTTCATTCCTAATCTTCTTGGTGCACACCCTTTGGGACAATGCCAAATCTGCAATGACAGCACACTTTCGATTTCCAGTAAGCTGGGAGTCTGTTTAAGATGTATCCGCGAGCGACCAGAAGACGCTCTGAAGATTACGGATCGTGTTCATGCTGAAAGCCGAGATATGTTTGGGTTGCCCACGAAGCCTCCCAAAGATGCAAATGGCGTTTCTTGTGGTGTGTGCGCAAACGATTGCAGGATAGGTATTGGCGGAAAAGGATTCTGCGGCTTAGTTCTTAACACAGAAGGTCGCCTTGTACGGTTGGGCGGAACCCCCGCAAAGGGTGTACTTCAATGGTATTATGATCCTTTGCCCACTAACTGTGTTGCATGGTGGTTTTGTCCCGGCTGCACAGGCTCTGGCTATCCTAAGTATGCCTGCAAGCCTACGGCAGAAACAGGGCATTCGAATCTTGCAGTGTTCTATGGTGCTTGTAGTTATGACTGTCTATTTTGCCAAAACTGGCATTACCGAAACTTGGCTGCAGAGCACAGGTCAATTGTGAGCGCAGAAAGCTTGGCGTCAAAGGTTGATAATCACGTTTCATGTATCTGCTATTTTGGGGGCGACCCATCAGTGCAAATGCCTCATGCCATCAAAACTAGCCGAATCGCCTTGCAAATGGCTGAGGCGGAAGGAAGAATTCTTAGAATATGCTGGGAGACAAATGGCTACTGGAAAAGAGAGTTCGCAATAGAAGCTGCGAGGCTTTCCCATGTCAGCGGTGGCAACACTAAATTCGACCTCAAGACTTGGGATGAAAACTTAAATCTTGCCTTAACCGGAGTTACAAATTCGCCTACACTGGAAACATTTAAGCTGATAGGTGAGAAATTCTTCAAGCAAAGAAGTGAACTCCCAATTCTAACCGCTAGCACGTTACTTGTTCCTGGCTACGTGAACGCAGAAGAAGTAGGTAGCATAGCACGCTTCATCGCAGCAGTTGACACAGAAATCCCATACACACTTCTCGCTTTCTATCCACAATATGTAATGACAGACTTATCTACAACAAGTAGAAAACAAGCTAATGAATGCTACGAAGCCGCCAAAAAGCATCTGGAAAATGTGAGAATAGGCAATATTCATTTGGTTGGACACTAGTTTCTCTTCCCACATACAGAAAGATAAAGACAGCAATCCAGTTATCACTAGGTGAGAAACACATACGCACAGTGCTAAAAGAAAAAATCGCAGAATATCGTATGACGGAAGCCTGATTTAAACGAAGAGGAGCAGTCGCGATTTCACGAAGGTGTCACACTATATCCAGTAGGTAATTCAGCACGGTGATGCAACTTGCAGCAAGATATGGTTGCTTCCCTAGAGAAACCTTGTGTCCATAGCGCAAAGCGAAACCTTCAACCTTTCTTGGCAGTCCAATATGATCACCCAGAACAAATACGGGTCTTTTTCCAAGCTTAACTGCAGAAATGCTCTCTCCACCTTCTTCAAGCACATAGACGACTGAGGTTTCAGATTTCTCCTTTAGGAGGCTTTCAAAACTGCGCTTGTAGATGCTGATTCCAGGATGCGAATCTCCTGAAAAAACTTTCTGGAAGATTTTTCTCCACGTGATTTGATCGGTTCTTACATCTTTAAGCCGAGATCCATCGATTCTCAAATGTAAAGGTGGGAAGGGTGGTCCACTTAAGATGGCGTGGAAAACTACGTCGCGGCGGATTCCGTGCGACAGAAATAGGCTGGCTACGATGCACTCGTGAACTATGTCTAATCTACCTGCGTCTCTTAGACTTGGGAATTTTGAATTTGTTCTGCCTTTCCGAGAGTATAAGATGAATTCGCGCACATTCAACCCATGTCTTCACTCATATATAGTGAAATGAGATGATTCTTAATATTTTAATCGTCAACACACAGCCAGTTATATCCTGCAACAAAGATAAATAAGACAAAGAAATAACTTGAGATTAGACATCTATAAAGGATGATTAAATGTCAACGGGTTTTGAAAAATTAAGAACTGACACTCAACTTCAGAATCATTGGATAAGAAGATTCATCGCTACGGTTTTTGATGCCATAATATCGGGAATTGCAGGTTGGATTTTCTCTCTTCCATTTTGGGCAACTGGAATACCTTGGGGATTTGCATTCTTCTTTATTTGGGGGATTATCTGGTTTATCTACGCTTCTCTTACTGAATCCTCTCTGGGAGGAACCATAGGCAAACAGCTGGTCAACCTCAAAGTCAGAACTGTAGCTGGCAGAATTCCAACAATCGACACAGCGTTTATCCGAAACATCAGCAAAATTTTCTGGCTACTCTATCTTCTCGATGTAATTGCTGGACTGGCAACAACTGGTGACCCCACCCAGAAATATACGGACCGTATTGCAGGAACAATCATCATCTCTGTAACTCCAACAGTCGCAAGTGTAACCACTACACCAAGCTTTTCTCCTGTACCATAACAGACCACGAATGCAAATAAAAAGAGGCTTCGTATATTGATTCTCAGATTGAAACGTCAACATGTTAACTTATTAAAAGAGGAAGCTCGCAAGGTGCATCCTATTGAAGCTTGTGCCATACTTTTCGGAAAGCTGACTCAAAAAGAAGCTGTAGTGAAAAGAATTGTAGTCACACCAAGTAGGTTACAATCCACTGTGGAGTTTGAAGTGGATCCTGAGACATTCGCTGATGTTTTTGCCAAGGCAGATGATGAAGGGCTAGACTTCATTGGATTGTTTCACTCTCATCCTGCGCCAGCGAAGCCTTCCCTGATCGACCGCAGATACATGAGACTTTGGGGTGACGCCGTTTGGCTAATATTATCTTCAACCAACGGAAGCATATCTGCACATCAGATGAAAGATGACAAGATCAAAGAAGTAGCTCTTAGAGTTGAGTAGCAGATTATCTTAGGGGAGAACGTATATGGAAACTACTATTAAAGATGTTACAGAGTCGAGTCTGAATGATATTCCTGAGACATGTAGCTGTTGCATTTATTGGAGCTTTCCGGAAGAGCTTGAAAGGATGAAGTTGGCGCTTTCACAAAGGAAGCAAGAATTGAGAGCAAAGAAGAGCCTTTGGATACTTCAAACTTTGAGAGAATTTGGAAACTGCGGAAAAATCCTCTATTATGATGATGTGCCCGCGGGATATGCCGAGTATGGACCATCAAATCGTTTTCCGCAGATCAAAGAATATAAATCTCAACCTATTGGAAAGATCGAAGACGGCGTCGTTTTCCTTTCCTGCCTTTACATTGCAGACAAAAATCTTCGGGGAAAAGGCCTAGGCGAAAAACTTCTGGACAGCGTCATTGCTGATTTGAAAGGGCAAGGGTTCAAAGCCATTGAAACCTATGGTCGAAGAGGCTCGTCGGAAAACCCTTCTGGACCAGTTGAACTCTATCTGAAAAAAGGATTTCACATGAAGAGTGAAGTCAATCCGGAATTTCCAATAGTTAGATTGAGTCTGGTATCCTAAATCATATGCAAGATTATTGCGTAGTTGTGTAAATGCAGCGTCAAGGCTATTTGGCAATTTCGAATGGAGATGATGCGCATCTTTTATAATGGAAGAGATATTCTTGTGCATAACCCACAAATTTGCCGAAATATGTTCTTCCGAATAGACCAATTATATTATATTCTCTATATGTAAGTGATTTTTTGCCGGAAATTTTCTTCACAAAAGATTGTTCAAAATGGTTGGCGTAGCGTTCCATGAAAATGCGTTTCATCCAAACATCGATTGGAAAAGCCTCAAGTTTATTCAAGGAAAAGAGCAAAACGCAATCTGCCACTTTGGGTCCGACACCAGGCAGTTTCATTAGTTCATTCTTAGCGTCCTTGTAACTTAGTCTTTTTAAGGCTTCTAAGTCTAACTCTCCCGTGCTGACTTTGCGAGAAACCTCCAAAACACGCTCTGCCCGAAAGCCAAGCTTACATGCTCTCAGCTCTACAATACTTGCATTAGCTAAGTCGCTTGGGTTGGGAAATGTGTAAAACTCCAGTTCATCAAAGAGCAGTTTCTTCCCAAAGCTCTTACATATGTTTAGAATCATATCTTTGATTGCTGGAATGTTCTTGTTGGTGGCGCAAATGTATGAAACTAGGCATTCCCATGGCTCCTGTCTCATGAGGCGGAGGCCCTTGAACCTTTCAACAGCAGCTTTGACATATTCATCTTTGAGAATTGAGGAATAAATTCTCGGCAGGTCGTCGCTTAAGCGAAAGTAGCTTTCCAAAAATTCGGAAGTCAGTTCTTCTGGGTGTGTTTGAAATTCTAGAACAGACGCGTTTTGCTTGACTTTAACAACGTTCTGGCGAACAACGCCATACCATCCTTCTCCTATTCTTCTCCATCGAAAGGTTTGACCACATTGTAAGGTGAAGTCTAAACTGAAAGGAGCCTTTGATTGATCTAAGCGTATCTCCATAACTCTTCCTTCTTTTTCGGGATCCACGAAGTCTAGTTAATTGAGTTGTCTACGTCCATGAAAAGTTCTGTAGAAAGGGATTGTTTCTCTTTTCTTCTCCGATTGTGGATGCAGGACCATGTCCAGAATAAACCCTCATGTGATCCGGCAACATCATCAGTCTTTTTAGAGAGTCTTTAATCTCCTTGAGAGAACCTCCAGATAGGTCGTACCGTCCAATAGACCCCGCGAATAGGGTGTCTCCAGCGAAAACCACGTCTTTGCCAACTAGCGATATGCTGCCTGGACTATGACCTGGTGTATGCAGAACTCGAAGCACGATTACTCCAATTTGTATGCTGTCGCCTTCATTAAGCATCCTATCAGCAAATGGTCCCTTCAACATAGGTGCATCTTTCTCATGAATCAAAATAGGTGCGTCAGTTGCTTCCTTAAAGATCTTATTGCCACCAGTATGGTCAGGATGACCATGAGTATTGACAATATATTTGACTTCAAAACCGTTAGTTTGAATTTCTTTTAGTATTTGGCTTGCTTCGGTTTCGCGG
>JASFPO010000087.1:0-8474 GCA_050115935.1 Candidatus Bathyarchaeota archaeon
AACGCTTGGTCGGCAAACCTCTTGTTTCGATCGTGTCCGCTGGTCTATCAAGGTTTGGCAAAAGAAAAGGAGTATATGGGCGAGAGCTTTTTGCTGAAGCCACAGCGGAAGCTTTTGAGCGATGCCCCAATCTCGACCCTAAGAAGGACATTAAGGCAGTAGTTATTGGTCACATGGGTGAGTCTTATGAACATCAGGGACATACCGGTCCAACATTAACAGACTGGATCGGACTATTGCCATCAGCCGCCATAAGAACCGAAGCAGCATGCTCATCGTCTGGAGTTGCGCTGCGAGTCGGAATCTTCGCCTTGCTTTCGGGACTCTACGACACAATAGTTGTTGGGGGCGTTGAAAAAATGACCCACAGAACCACACCAGAAGTGACCGAGTTTCTGGCTATGGCCTCTGACTTTCCATTTGAACAGTGGCACGGCTTGACATTTCCAAGCCTTTACGCACTCATGGCAACAGCCCACATGCACAAATACGGCACAACCGAAGAGCAGTTGGCACTAGTTTCTGTCAAAAATCATCATAACGGGACCTTGAATCCTAAAGCACACATGCAAAAGGAAGTCTCATTAGAAAAGGCTTTAGATTCACGTATAATAGCTTGGCCGCTGAAGCTCTATGATTGCTCCTTGATCACAGATGGCGCAAGTTGTCTAATTCTGACAAAGCCAGAGCTGGCGAAGAAATTCACAGACACCCCTGTACACATTTTAGGGTCAGGACAAGCAAGCGACACAATAGGCTTGTATGAACGCGAAGACCTAACAACTATAAAAGCAGCAAAAATCGCCGCGAAAGAAGCCTATAAGATGGCTGGAGTCAAACCAAGCGACATAGACGTAGCCGAAGTCCACGATTGCTTCACCATAGCTGAAATCTTGGCTTACGAAGACTTAGGCTTCTGCGAGCCCGGAAAAGGTGGAAAGACTATTGAGAACGGCACAACAACGCTTGAAGGCACGATTCCAGTTAACACAAGTGGTGGTTTAAAGTCAAAAGGGCATCCTGTAGGCGCAACTGGAGCTGCTCAAGCTTGTGAAATCTTCTTGCAGCTGACTGAGCAAGCAGAAAAGAGACAGGTGAAAGGGGCAGATGTAGGCCTAGCCCACAACGTAGGCGGCTCAGGTGCTACAGCAACAGTGCACATCTTAAGGAGAGGATAAACATGGCTGAAAACCCAGTGCCATTTACAATTGAAAGCTTCTACAGATTTATCGCTGAAAAAAAACTGATGGCTGCAAAATGTAGACAATGCGGAAAGTTGCTAATTCCCCCTAGGCCGATGTGCACAGATTGCTACTCCAAGGACTTGGAGTGGACCCAGCTTGATGGAGAGGGCAAACTACTCACTTATACAATTATCCATGTTTCGCCAAAACAGTTCGAAAGCATGATTCCCTATGTCGTAGGCATTGTGAAATTAGCCGAAGGTCCTCAACTGCCAGGCATGATACGTAGTATTGAACCTGACAAGATTAGAGTTGACATGAAACTGGGAATAGAATTCGACACCGCCTTACGACCTGGATGGCCCTCATGGTCAAGATACTACTTCAAACCGTTTGAGGCTTCTTCTTAGGTCGTGTTCTGTCAAGCTGTTCTACCAATGTGATTATGTCGGTAGGTGACGAAATTAAGCAGTGAGCTCCCGCATTGGTTAGTTGTTGCGAAGACGCAATTCCAGTTGTCGTTCCTATTGCAAATGAGTTGAGTGCTCGGGCGCTTTTCATGTCCCAAATGCTGTCTCCTACAACAAGGGCCTCTTTAGGCTTAACTTCAATCACGTCTAATACTGTTTTCAGATGGCCGGGATTTGGCTTGACCGCAAAGACATCGTCACGGGTGATTACTGCATCGAAATATCGGTTAAGCTTGAAAGTTCTAAGAATGTAGTTCGCCGGGTTTCTGCTGTTAACTGTGAACAATGCAAGCTTAAGCTTCATCTTTCTTAGAGCTTTCAAAGTTTCACGGATTCCTGGCATGAGTCTTGTTGTGCGAGCGGCTTCCATTTCATGTCTTTCGGCAATAGAGAAGATAGAGGCTTTCACATTTTGAATCTGCTCCTCTTTACGATGGTTTTTCATGAAGATTTCTACCTTGTTCAGTATTTCGAATAAGTTATCGTTCATTGAAAATTGGGACCTTGGAAAGCCTTCTTCAACAAGATATTGGATGATTTCTGCTCTAGACGCCTTGTAGTCAAGGTTGAAATCCGCTATTGTGCCGTCAAGGTCGAAAATGACAGCCTTGATTTTCATTAAGCCTCCCCACTTGCGCTTGATCGGGTTGAGATTGCGTATTGCTGAGAATCCTATAAGATATATCTTGCGGTTTCCAACTGTGTATTCAGGGTTTCCTTATGAGTTGGCAAGAATACATGAACAATCCTCTTTGGGCAATTCTTGTGGAAACTGTTCACGCCATGGTTATGTATCCACATCACAAAGCCTACACAAAAGATGTTGCCCTGCACGAACAACCTGACTTAACGCCAACAGAACTAGCAGCCAAGGCTGGAATACCACTAGGCGAGGCTCTGGTCATCCTATATGAGTTGGAAAAAGCGGAAAGCGAGGGCGCACCTTGATTAAGCCGACTGAACCGCCGATGCTTTGAAAACAAGAAAGACCATCGAGCCCATGTTAAGCTTCATCTCATTGAAGGAACGCTTAGTCACTTGGACAACAAACTCTTTTCCAGCATCAACCTTTAATCGCAATACTGGCCCGAGATCAACCATTTCAGTAATTTTTCCTTTGAACACATTTCTGGCGCTGGAGACTACGGGCTTTCTTGAGATAATGATATCTTCAGGTCTCACGTAGACCGTTACCTCTCCGGTTCTTTGAAAGGCAACCTCTATCTGAATGTCCTCTCCGATGTCTATAAGAGAAGTGCCTTCAATTGTTGTTTCCGAAATGCCTGAAAAGGAGTTTTCCAGTCTTGCAAAGCTCGTGAGATATCGAGATGGAGTTTTGAAGATTTCTTGGATTGTGCCAACTTCTCTCATTTTTCCGTTTAAAAGCAATGCGGCTCTTTTTGCGAGGCTTTGCGCTTGAAACATGTTGTGCGTTGCCACGACTATAGTTGTTCTCTTTTGCTTGTTAAGCCATGTAAGGGCTTCCTCTATTATGGAAGCGTTCTTTGGGTCAACGTTAACTGTGGGCTCATCTAGAAGCAGGAGTTCAGTATCAAGGACGAGCGCTCTTGCAAGAGCTACTCTTTGTTGCTCACCACCTGAGAGTTTCTTTGCTGGTCGCTTTTCATATCCTTCGAGTTTCACTACTTTGCATGATTCCTTGACCTTTCTTTTCATTTCTTGCTTTGGAATCCCTCTGATTCGAAGTCCGTAAGCAACATTGTTGTAGACGTTTGTGTTGAACAAAGTGGTTTTTTGAAAAACCATCGTGGCGCTTAGTCTAACCTTGTCTATATTCTTGTGTTTAGCTTCTATACCATTGAAAAGCATTTTACCGCTTGTTGGCTTTTCGATGCCAGCTATTATTCGAAGTAGCGTGGTCTTGCCTGCACCGTTTGGACCTATAAGGCTCAAAACTTCGCCCCTTATGACATTTAAGTCAACCTTGTCTAATGCTGTAATCTTTTCGTATTGTTTTGTTATGTCTTTGAGTTCGATTATGGGTTTCATATCTTACGCCTCTGGACGAGGTTGATTGAGAGGCTTACGGTGGAAACTATCAGCAGGAGTATGATTGCAAGTGCTATTGCAAGCGTTATGTTTGCTTTATTGGTTTCAAGAGCAATTGTCGTGGTCAAGACGCTTGTTCGATCACTTATGTTTCCTCCAATCATGAGGGCGACACCCAATTCAGAAATGGCTCTGTTGAAACTGGCCGTAACAGCTAAAACAACTCCGCTCAATGATTCTTTCAATACAGCAATTGAAGCGTCCAATTCTGAGGCGCCCAAAGTCTTGGCTAAATCCTTTATTCCTGGGTCAATGGATTCAATGGCGCTTGCAATAAAACTTACGATGATCGGAGTTACGAGGATGGCTTGACCAACCATAATTCCCACAGGGTCATGCAATATCTTCAGGAAACCCAGAGGACCCGACTTCGAAAGAAAAAGATAGAGAATAAGCCCTAGCGTTACAGTTGGTATACCCAAGAGGGCGTTGAACACCCCTTTCAGGACGAACTTGCCGCGGAATCTGTACAAACCAAGAATTGTGGCAATTGGGATGCTCCATAAAGCAGAAAGAAGAGTGGCTGAGCTAGATACCAAAACTGATCTTACAGTGATCGCTATCACCGTTGGGTCTCCAGAAACGATCAGTTCAAGAGCTTTCACCAGTCCTTCGATGATTTCTGTCACCAACACGAAACACGCTCCAAGCTCAGGTCATAGAGATCTTCATAATTCACGCGATATTCTGGTGGACATTCGTAGCCGTCAAAGAAGGCGAGTTCCCTTATCCACTCAGCCACTTCTGGATTGACGTTTTCCTTGAGCAACTTCACTGCTGGATGGAATAGGCTTTGACCATATGTGTCTTTGCCATGTTGTTCGATGATTTGTTGTCCCTCTTCAGACATGAGAAACTCGACGAAACTCATGGCTCCCTTGAAGTTCACATCAGGATGGAGTGTTGGGTTGACTGCTATGGCACTGTAGACGTTAAGCAGTCCTCTGTTTTGGCTAACTAGTACTTTGAGTGAAATCAAATCGTCCTCATAGTATTTTAGATATGTCCCCATATCTGCAAGGGTATAAGCTGCTTTTTCTTCTGCCACATTGAGTGTGGTTCCCATTCCCCCCGAGCCAGAGTAATACCATGAAGTTTCTTTGGACAGCGTTTCCCAGTTGAATCCTGCATCATTCCATAATGCCTTTTCTTTGGAATGGGTTCCTGAGTTGTCTCCTCTCGAAATCCAGATGGCGTTCTCGGTTCTTCCACTATCTACTATCTTTTGCAAGGCCTCTGCGGGTGCGAGTCCTTGGATTTCCGCTGGATCTGTCTCTGGTCCAACTATAGTGAAGAAGTTGTAGGCGATGATTTTTCTGTTGACTCCGATCCCATCGGTGAGAAATCTGAGTTCTTGACTTGGGGCGTGTACAAGGATTAAATCTGCGTCACCCCTCTCTGCATGTTTGATGGCTATGCCTGTTCCGGCTGAGATGAAGTTGAGATCTATCTGATATCTTGCTTCGAATTCGGCTTCAATTGCATCCAGTAATCCAGTATCATAGAGGCTAGTTGTTGTGGAAACGATAAGGCGTTCCTTCGAGGTAGCTCTGAAGTAGAAAGCTGTTCCAGCAATTGAGCCAACAGCGGTCAAGACAAGTACAAGCAGCCATAACATATATGTTCGATTCATGAATGAACCTCGTTATGTTCCACCGTATATTTCGGCACGTTATGACTTTAAAAACATAACGGTGCAGTGCTTGGACTTGGAGAGACCACTGAAGAATTCAGGTTTAAATCTCTTCTGTGTCAAGACAATGTAGATGTTTGAAAACGATGTTTGAGAATCCAAGCCGCGGTATCATGCATTCGCCTTGAAATCGATGCTTCAAGACCTTTTTGCTATGAAATCTTTTCGCCAACGTTGCAAGGAAAACTCAGAACGCGAAAGTGAAGTGTTTCCAGAACTGTGCTTCTTAGAAGTGTGTGAACAGAACCGAAAAGCTAATTGCTAGTTTTCGCACAATTGAGAAAAGGGTTGCTGTATGAAGGAAACAATGAAGAAGCTTCTTTTGGAACTGATGAAGGATTCAAGCAGGAGTGACAGAAAATTAGCAAAGGTTCTAGGAGTTTCACAAGCAACTGTAAGCAGGATGCGAAGTAAACTTGTGAGCGAGAGAATAATACGAGAGTTCACTGTAATACCCGACTTCGTAAAGATGGGATATGAAATTATGGCAATCTCTTTTGTTAAAACTAAAATGGCAGCTGAGATGAGAGAAAGAGCTGAAAAATACGTGGATGAGCACGCAAATATAATTTTCATGACAGGAGCTCAGGGTATGGGGAGAAACGGGTTAATGATCTCTTTGCACAAGGACTATGCGGGGTATTCTGATTTTCTTTCTGATCTCCTAATGTATTGGGGAGATGACGTTGAGGAACGTGATGATATACTCATAAGCCTAAAACAACCGCCTGTCAGACCATTCTCCTTGAGCTACCTGGCAAAACTAGAAGAAAAGCCAGAAGGCTAGATACAGTGTGCCTTTCCCTTTACCCATCAAATCGATATTCCAAGTCTCTCTAAGCTGTCCGCTACGTATTTCATCTCTAGCTCTTCCATTTTTTGTCTTGTAGGAATTCCAGTCTGCTTATGCCAACCTCTAAACTCATAATAACAGTCCAACATCTTCTCCAAGAGAGGTCTTGAGAGAGCTTCACCTTTAAGAGGACCCTCTGGCAGTGGCTCCGTGAACCTCTCCGGTAGTGTGTCATCTTTTCTGGTTATTCCCTCTCGAACGTTAAAAGACCTGCAAAGGTTGAAGATTCTCTCGCCGGTATTCATCAGTTCATTGATTGTAATGTCCCATCCAGTTGCGGCTGCAATGATGTCGTTTAGCGTTGTTACCTTGGTGCCACCACATGGATAGACGGTCCATTTGCACACGACAAGAGAATCGAAGACAGCGAACAGATCTCCAACGATTTTGTTTAATTTCACCTTTTCTGGACCGGCATAGAGCTTATCCCTGTACTCTTTGGGGAATGAGGCTTCATCAATTCCTATCTCAGGGCACAACTGTTCCTCAAAGAGATCGTCAGTTTCAACTTGCAGATGGCAGCCTCCTCTATTCGACGTCGCATACGCAAGTCCATGCCCCTTCATTCCTCTCACCTCGTGCATGGGCAATTCCATACCTTTGACGTGCATGGCGAATTCTTCTGAACCTTGGCCTATCTTTTCAGCAGCTCTCTTAACACCTTCAGCTAGCAGATTGCCTATCCCTTGTCGTCTTGCAATCTTCTCCGTCAGCTGAACCAAGGATTTGTGATTTCCCCAGCTGAGATCTAATCCTTCAGTGTCCTTGCTGGTTATCAGCCCTTTCTCGTAGCATTCCATGGCGAAGGCTATACTGACGCCTGTGGAGATTGTGTCCATACAATATTTGTTGCAGAGCTCAATTGCCTTCAATCCAGCTGGCAGATTGTCAACCATGCAGAAAGAGGTGAGGGCAGCTAAGCTTTCGTATTCAGGTGCAGCATAATCCGGGTCTACTTTATAGGGAGTGCTCAGTTTAACAGCCCTATTACATCCCACACTGCAGTGCGGGCAAGTGTTGTGTCTTATTACGTGACCAGATTCAGCTAGAGTTTCAGCACTCACTGCTTCATATCCGTTAAACAGACATTTTCTGAAGTTCATTGTTGGCAGGCGCCCAGTTTCCTGCCAATAACTAAGATCAGCAAGAGACCCAAATTTGTAAAGCCCATCAGGCCAATAAGGTCCTTTCAGAGCTTCCTTGTCAGCCAGTTTGCTTACCAGAAGTTCTACCAGTTTCTCCTCGTGAGCATATCTCACTTTTGAGGTGCCACGGACAGCTATTGCTTTCAGATTTTTTGATCCCATCACAGCTCCCATACCAGTTCTGCCGGCAACATGGTTAAACCCAAACAGCACATTCGCAAATCTGACAAGGTTCTCTCCAGCAGGCCCAATGCAGCCGATTTGCGCGCTCTCGTCCTTGATCTCTTCTCTTACATCTTTCTGAACTTCTCTAGTCAATTTTCCCCACAGGTGACTTGCATCCTTGATTTCGACTTCACCATCATAGACCCATAAGTAGACAGGAGTAGCGGCCTTTCCTTCCACAATGATTGCATCATAACCTGCAAATTTCAGCTCTGGTCCAAAGAAACCTTTTGCGTGGGCCTCACCCCAAATGCCAGTAAGCGGAGACTTAGCCATCACGGAGTGACAACTGTTTCCAGGAAATGGTATTCCAGCCACCACGCCTGTGGCAATAACCAGCTTGTTTTCAGGTCCAAGAGGATCAACATCTGGTTTAAGTTCATTAAACAGAATACTCGCGCCTAAGCCCCTTCCGCCAATGAATTTTCTTGCTACCTCTTCATCCAACCGTTCTTCAGTTACATTGCTGTCGGTCAGATTCACTCTGAGGATCTTTCCCATATACCCGTACATTTTACCTCACCAATCTATTCATCTTTCAAGATTTTTCGATTAGTTCTCGCAGAAGCCGCACAACCGTTTGTCGTTTGAATTTATCTGCCACATCATCTAATGTCCCAAAGGCTATTGCGTCTTCAAAAGGGCAAAGTTTAACACACTCGGGATCTCCATCGCAGAGATCGCAAATCACAACTGCATCTTTTGTAGGATGCAGTGTTATTGCTCCAAATTTGCAAGCTTCGATGCACCATGAGCAACCGTTGCACTTCTTTTCATCTACTTGTATTATGCCATTCTCGGCTTTGAATAGGGCTTCTCTTGAGCATGCCGTGA
>JASFPO010000088.1:0-8386 GCA_050115935.1 Candidatus Bathyarchaeota archaeon
TTGAGGTTCTAGGAACTAGTCCTTCGTTTTTGACGGTTTCGCCGTTTCATCCCATAGGTTATACTGATCTCTAGTCTTCGCTTTGGTCTTCCTGCTTTTATATCGTTTCATAGAAGATTTTCTGCGTTCGACGTTCTTTGCTCGAGCTTGAACTTTCGCTATCTTCGTTTTGGAAGGACTACGCCGCCGCTTAGGTTTGGCAGGCAACTTGAAAGCATGTGTGCTCTTCTTCCTTCGTCTTCTCTTCTTTCTGGGTTTGGTTTCCACACCTGCATCTCGTGCGAGCGTTACGGTTCTATTGTTCAAATCTACGTCTTGAACCTTCCAGCCTACGTTTAACCATGCGCGTCCTTGACAAGTACTAGATGTGTTCTTCCACCATTCTTGGCTTCTTATTGCTCCAAACGGTAGATTGTCGGTTATTATGCCTTCAATCCTTGCAAAGCTAAGCGTAACCTGACTCGTATATTTTGCTCGTCGTAAAAGATATCGACTAAAGG
This sequence comes from Candidatus Bathyarchaeota archaeon, assembly GCA_050115935.1. Classification (GTDB taxonomy): domain Archaea; phylum Thermoproteota; class Bathyarchaeia; order Bathyarchaeales; family Bathyarchaeaceae. Next base: position 501 of record JASFPO010000088.1, read on the forward strand.
GGCTATATTTAGTTCCAAGCTTCTTTGGTGAAACAATTCTTCGAGCACAGTTTAAACATATGATTTCTCCGTCCTTCGTATATGTTGTGCAATCTCTGCAGTACAATCTTCTGCATCGGTAACACCGTCTAAGAGCAAAGTGTGGAAAGACCCTGTCACATAGTGAACAGTTGTCTTTTAAGAGGAGCATATCCCGTGCCTACATAAACCTTGCATTTCGAAAACTATAATCTTTACTCAAAACAGGAACAGCTAAGCTTGGAAAGGTCTTCGATTACTTTTCCATTGAGAGAAACCCAACGAGACGGATCTTGCTTCCACACTTGTTGCATTGGATGACCAGTTCCTCAAGGCTTTGCTTTCTGATTTTGGTGTCGATGATCGTGTAGACTGTTTCGGTTTCATCGTCTGGAGAGATTGTTACTCCGCATTTTGGACAGGGAAAATCTCCGTCTCCTTCAACTTTGGTTATATCAACCTTCAAGATTGCACTTTGAGATTGCTTCATTGTTTTTAGCTCCATCATTTCTGTTTTTGGCTTGTAAGCCGATGTCAATTATAACATTTATGAATGCAAAGTAAGGTTTGACAATTAGAGATATAAGAAACCTTTGTTACGTCAGAGCAATTGAACCATGTAAGCAGTTAGGATTCTTTGATTTTGCTGCTTGGATATGACGTTGAATAGCCCGAAAGGCACTTAAATTGTTGGAGACAACAGAAGTAACGGAGGTACTTCTGCTTGTCAGAAATTGTTTGCGAGAGATGCGGTAATCCTTTCGAGGATTGTGATTGCAGGTGCCCATACTGCGGTGAAACAGTGTTGTGCGAATGTTGCATAGGATCTAGCGCATGCACTGGAGGCTAAAAGCATCGGAAAATTGACGGTTCACTTATGGAGAAGAAAGCATGGTTAGACAAGAATTTGTTTGGATGATAGGTGGCCCCCAAGGTAGCGGCGTCGATTCTGCGGCCAACATCTTTGCAAGAGCTTGCTGCTACGGCGGATTGCATGTCTACGGAGAAAGAGAATATCACTCCAACATCAAGGGGTTACACAGCTACTTTAATGTAAGAGTGTCAAAAACAGAAGTGAGTTCAAGAGTAGATTTCGTTAATCTTCTGTGCACCTTTGATGCTGAAAGTGTTGTGAGGCATGTCTGGGAAGTAGCGCCGAAAGGAGGAATAATCTGTGATGAGAGGATTTTGAACACCAAAATTCTGGGCATTCCAACTCTGCCTCTTCCGTTTTTGACAGAATTTCAAAAGACCTTAGAGAAGAAAGACGTTAAAGCGGAGACCATCAACGACATTCTGAATGAGGCTAAGATAAACAGCATTCACGTGTATGTTGTTCCTTACATGGATCTGATTAAAGAAATAGCTGAGCTGGTAGGTGAAGAAAGACTTAGCCGACTCACCAGGATGATTAATGTTCTATCGCTCGGCATATCCTTCAGCCTACTCAACTATGATAAGGCTGTGGTCAAGAGGGCCATCAGTACATTTTTTGCCCAAAAGCCTCGCGTCATCGACGCGAACATGATTGCCTTGGACAAAGCGTATGAATACGCTGAACAAAAGTTTGGGGGTAGCCTTGGTCATAGACTGGAGACAGTTCAAACGGACGAAGAAAGAATCTTGGTGGCGGGAGCGCAAGCTGTGGCTTTAGGCAAGCTTTTCGGTGGCTGTCGAGTTCAAACTTACTATCCCATTACGCCCGCTGCTGACGAAAGCGTGTACTTGGAAGCCAACGAAATTTTTCAGTTATTCCGAGAAGTGTCTGGTGGAGAACCGAAAGGATCGATTGTCGTTATGCAGACAGAAGATGAAATTGCAGCTGTAAACATGGCTTCTGGTGCTGCACTCGCTGGCGCTAGGGCTGCGACGAGCACTTCTGGTCCCGGCTTTTCTTTGATGGTTGAAGGCTTAGGTTGGGCTGGGATGAATGAGGTTCCAGTGGTGATAAACTATTATCAGCGAGGCGCTCCTGCTACTGGGTTGCCGACCAGACATGGGCAGGACGACCTCAGATTCGCTGTACATGCTTCCCACGGGGAATTCCCAAGAATTGTCTTGGCTTCAGGTGACATTGAAGAATGCTTCTACGATGCCATTCGAGCGTTCAACTATGCTGAAAAGTATCAGATGCCTGTCATTCACCTAATCGATAAGGCCTTGGCCAACAGCACCCGAAGCTACAAGATTTTTGACACAAGCCGCGTGAAGATAGAGCGGGGACAACTGCTTCTACAGGTGGAGAAGACCGGGCAGTATAAGAGGTTTGAGTTCACTGAGTCAGGCATTTCTCCACGAATTCCGCTGGGCACACCAGACGCTGTTTTCTGGAACACTGGTAATGAGCATGACGAGTTTGGTCACACAAGCGAGGAGCCTCTTGCCCGAACACGCATGATGGAAAAGAGGATGATGAAACTTGATGTAGCCAACCGCGAAATTCCTATCGAAGAAAGAGTTAGTTTCTTTGGCGATCCGAAGGCTTCTATAACCATTGTCAGTTGGGGGTCTCCAAAAGGGGCAATTCTCGATGCCATGGGAAGATTGAACCAAGAGGGTTGGAAGCTAAGTTTCCTTCAGGTTCGCATGATTCATCCGTTTCCAGAAGAACACGTTTCAGAAGTATTGAACAGGGCTAGCAAGAGGATTGATGTGGAAATGAATTATTCTGGGCAATTGGCCAGCATAATCAGGGAGCAAACAGGCGTAGTAATGGACAGCTACGTCTTGAAATACAGCGGACGCCACATGTCTTCAGATGAAGTTTACGATGCTATCAAGCTAATACTGCAAGAAAAAGCGCTGAAAAGGCAGGTGTTAATTCATGGTTCCTAAAATGGCAGATTACAAAACTAACGTCTTTGTGGATTGGTGCCCCGGATGCGGAGACTATGGAATTCTTACAGCCTTGCATTTGACTTTGAGCGAGTTGCAGTTACCTCCTCACAAAGTGGCTATATTCTCCGGGATCGGGTGTCATGCGAAAATGCCTCATTTCGTAAACGCTTATGGAGTTCATACGTTGCATGGTAGAACCCTTCCCTTTGCCATAGGAGCAAAGTTGGCCAATCCCGAGTTAGAAGTCATCGCAGTAGGGGGCGACGGTGACGGACTTGGAATAGGTGTGGGACATTTCGTTAACACTGGAAGAAGAAACATAGACATCACCTATCTTATCCACGACAATGGAGTCTACGGCTTAACCAAAGGGCAGGCTTCGCCAACGCTTAAGCTTGGATTAAGAACGAAATCTCTTCCGAAGCCTAATATCAATGACGCCATCAATCCAATTGCTCTTGCATTGACATCAGGTTACACTTTCATTGCTCGAGGTTACGCCTATGATGTAGGCCACCTGAAAGAGATGATAAAGAAGGGCATGCAACATCGAGGACTCGCGTTGGTGGTCATACTTCAACCGTGTCCAACATATAACGACATCAACACAAAAGAGTGGTACAGAGGAGAAGATCGCGTAGACCCAGCTACTGGAAAGCCAATGTCTAGGCTTTACAGGCTTGAAGAAACGGGCTACGACCCGGTAGTGCATGGTTCAGAGGAGGAATTCTCAAAAACTGTATCCGCTTTAGAAAAAGCAAGAGAATGGGGAGACAAAATCCCAATAGGTGTCTTTTACCAAAACGAAACATTACCAACTTATGAAGACCGCATTTCCAAACGGATACCGCACTATAAAGAGAAGCCTCCTGCAAGGCAGAAAATCTGTAATGACGATGGAACTCCCACTGCCAACTTGACAGCACTGTTCGAGGAGTTGAAAGTAACATAGTCACGAATTCTATATCTTGAAAGCGAGCTTATAACGGTTCGAATTTATGTCATTGGAAAAATTGTGGCATTGCATCTCCACATTTATTAGTCTAACGTCTTCAAGTTACGGATAGCACAAAGGAAGTCGAAAAATGTCAGGTGAACTTGTCTTTGTAGGCTTAGGCTTATACGATGAAAAAAACCTTTCTCTTCGTGGATTGCACACACTGAAAGAAGCAGATACTATCTTCGCTGAACTATACACAAGTCTAATGCCCGCGCTTTCCATCTCAAAACTTGAAAAACTAGGCAAAAAGAAGATTTTCGCAGTTTCTAGACATGACTTGGAGGAAGAATCCGGACAAAAGATCTTGGATGCAGCCAAAAAAGACAGAACTGTTCTGCTGGTTCCAGGCGACCCACTAATAGCTACTACCCACGTTGATCTGCGAATCCAAGCCGAAAAGCAGGGAATAAAGACAAGAATAATACATGGAGCTTCAATTATTTCCGCAGTTATCGGTCTAACCGGACTGCAAAATTATAAGTATGGAAGAAGCGTCACCATCCCCTTTGCTGATGAGATCTCTACTGTTGAAACTCCTTACAAAATAATCATGGAAAACAAAGGACGGGATCTTCACACTTTCTGCTTTCTAGATATTAAAGCTGAAGAGAGACGTTACATGACAATACGGCAAGGTTTGAATGCGCTTCTGGAAATGGAGAAGAGGAAGCGAAAACATGCTGTTACCCCTGACACTGTAGCAGTTGGCGTCGCACGAGCCGGCTCAAACAACCCAACTGTAAAGGCAGACTACGTGAAAGAACTAACAATGTATGATTTTGGCGCGCCACCTCATTCACTGGTCTTTCCAAGCAAACTTCATTTTGTTGAAGCAGAAGCGCTTATCACATTAGCCAAGGCACCCGAAGGCATCAAAGGGATGATTAAGTGAAACTGCAAGAACTGCTCAACAAATACATAAAGAACACCGAAGTCGTCTTGTCAGAAATCCAAATCACCCAATCCCCGCAGATTGACAATGGAAAAGTGAACAGCGTGGTAGAGGCAGCTAAACGTTATCTGGAAGATGCAAAGTATTATCGGAATAGAAAACGATTTGAAACAGGATTAGCATCTGTAGCCTACTCTGAAGGATTGCTGGACGCTTTGAAACTGCTTGAGGTGGCAGAATTCTCATGGCAGAAACAGAAGCAATGAAAAACCGAAGAAAGGTTGTTTTGGCATCTGGAACCTTCGATCTGCTTCACATGGGGCACGTCAAATACTTGGAAGAAGCGAAGAAGGCAGGAGGAGAAAACGCCAAACTAATCGTTATCGTAGCCAGAGACAAAACAGCTAAAAAGCGCAAGGGAACGAAACCGATCGTATCAGAAGACCACAGAAGGGCACTGGTTGAAGCCCTCAAGGTTGTGGACGAAGCCATTTTGGGATTTGAGGACTTCAACATGGAGAAAGTCATAGAGAAGATTAGACCCGACATAATCGTGGTGGGACACGATCAAGATAGCATAATCAAACAGGTGCAAGAAGTCGTAGCCCGCAAAGGACTAAACATCGAAGTCGCGAGAACAGGAAAGTTCGGCAAGAACGAGCTAAACAGCTCTCTGAAAATCAAAAGAAAAATCATTGAGCTTTATAGAAGGTAACTAAATGACGAAGGTTGTAAACTTACAAAAACGCATCAATAGACTGCCAAGAATTAAACTGGCGAAATTGCCGACCCCACTCGAGGAAATGCCGCGCCTTTCAAAATCTTTGGGCGGTCCCAAACTCTGGATCAAAAGAGATGACCTCACGGGAATAGCTTTTGGTGGCAATAAAGAAAGAAAAACGGAATTTGTCATGGCAGATGTCATCCGAAAAGGTGCAGATACAATAATAACAACTGGGGCTGTTCAATCCAACCATGCAAGGGTCACAGTTGCCGCAGCAAGAAAGCTAGGCTTAAAGGCTGTTCTCGTTCTACGGGGAAGAGAGCCTCGAGAGTATACTGGAAATTTGCTTTTGGCCAGTCTCTTCGGAGCAGACATACATTTTGTTCAAGGGAACTCACAGCAAATGATTCCAGTAATGGAGAAGGTTGCTGAGAAACTGAAAGGGAAAGGTCACAAATCCTACATAGTGCCAGCAGGCGCTTCCTATCCAACGGGAGCAGCTGGATACGTCGACGCTATGCTTGAGATGATTGGGCAAGCAGAAGAAGTAAACCTAAAGATTGACTACATTGTTCATGCATCAGGTTCTGGGGGCACCCAAGCCGGACTTGTCATTGCTAACAAGGTTTTGGAGACTGGAATTGAAGTTTTCGGAGTGTACATAAAAGCGAAATCTAACCAGTGGTTAACCGAAAAGATCGTTGAAATTGCAAACGGAATTGCGCAGCTTTTAGACCTAAGCCAGACTGTTGATCAGAAAGATGTGGTTCTCATAGGCGATTATGCTGGAGAAGCTTACGGTGTGCTTACTCCAGAGGCATTTGAAGCGGTTAAATTGGTTGCTCAAACTGAGGGAGTACTGTTGGATCCTGTCTACACAAGCAAAGCCATGGCTGGGCTCATCGACCTTATAAAGCAAGGACATTTCAAAAAGGATGAAAATGTAGTGTTTGTTCATACCGGTGGAACTCCAGCGCTTTTTGTCTACAAGAACCAATTGATAACTTAAGCTGCTGTGGTCAGGGCAAAGTTAGAATCTCTATCTTCACCTTGTGTCCATCTTTTAACTTGAGTTTGTCTCGCAGATAACGAGGAGCGATTATCTCAATTACGGAGGAATTGTAGTGACTGCGTAAGGCTACAACTACAGCGCCTTTCGCTTTGTTATTGATAACGGCTGGAAAGCATTTCACTGGACCAAACGTTCTGGTTTCGCTTTTGAAGCCTTGGATTTCGACGGCTGGATACGATTCGAGTTCAGCACGGGTTTTCATGTCGTAGTCCGTTGAAAGTTTGAGGTTGAGTGTTCCGGGGTATGGGTCGAAGCCAAGCTTTTCCATAAATTGTTTGCGGTAGCCGTCTCTTGTTATGTAGTAGGCTCCTTCGCCTAGTCCGGTGAATAGAACTCCTTCAAGAGTGACGGAGAGCGGATATGCAGCTTCGAAAACTGCTTGCAGACTGGAATATAGCCTTCTTAGTTCGCCTATTCCGGATTCGGTAATTTTGATGAGGCAGCCTTCAGGCGTGATGGTTCTCTTTATCCACCCTTTTTTCTCCAGTTGTATGAGATGGCGAGAGGCGGTTTGCTGTGACAAGCCTATCTTTTCAGCTAGGTAATCAGTTGAAACTTTCACTGTTCGACGGCTTGCCCCCATCTCGGCTAGTTTGAACAGGGTGAAGAAAACTTTCCAAGATTGCGCGTCCATACCTGAAGAGTTCATTGAATTGTCGCCTTATCTAGGGAAAAGATTGCACTGCCTATATAAATAACTCGAATTACTCATGAGCACTTGTTTGTATGAAGACAGATTTTTCCTTCAATCACGCCCATGGTGTTGTAGATGTCATTTTGACGGCAATCGACATGTCATTAGTGGTGGTATTATTGAAGGTGAGTTCGCGTTTTTATCGCTTCGTCGCTCTCTTTCGCAGTCGCCAAAGGTATGTTAGTGGTATGACAGGTGCCAGCAGCATTATCATGCCGAGGCCTAATGGAAACTCTGGAACAATTGGTTTCATTGTTACAATTATGTCGGTGGACACTGCGTCTAGATGCGCCCAGTGCGGAATACCAGGGTCAAAGTCCAGTTCGTAGTCAAACTGGTCAGAAGGACTGAAGTAGCCATCGCCGTTGTCGTCCCAGCTAGTTATCGTAAAGGTTAGGCTGTAGAAGTCAGGTGGAAAGATCTGATGCCACTTCGAACCAATAGGATCATTGATCAACTCAGTTGTAGGCTCCTCGGGCTCTGCTGCCATAGGCAAACCATCCCAGCCATAGGGATCTCCTGCCTTGATCGTGAACCAAATGGTTATGGTCACTTCATCAACGTGATACCAATCAGTAACCCCTGAACCCAAGTGGTACATGTCAATCTGGTCAGAAGCGCTAAGCACGCCATCGCCGTTGTCTTCCC
>JASFPO010000089.1:0-8316 GCA_050115935.1 Candidatus Bathyarchaeota archaeon
CTTGTCAATCATTGCCAACTCCTCGTTGGTGATAACGCTGCCTAGCCCCCAGGCCCGCAAGCATGGGGGCGTAGCAGAGTTACTACTGCTCGTTGTCGGTGGCCACGTAAGCTCCATCACCTACGTTAGCCCCCTCCCTGACAGTGGCCCGGTCGCCCACGGAGGCCTTAGTACCCACGATGGTCCCGTTTCCGATGGCGGCCATGGCGCCAATGGATGCGTCATTGCCCACACGAGCCCGGGTGCCCACGTGTGCCTCAACGCCTATTTGAGCCTCGGCGCCCACGTGGGACTGAGCCTCAATGCGAGCCCAACCACCCACGCGAGCCCATAGACCTACACTAGCTCCGCAGCCCACATTGGCATCAGCACCGATAGAGACCTCGGGGCCTATAATGGCCCCCTTGCCAATACGTGCCCTTGATCCTACATGGGCCCCAGCCTCTATACTGGCGTGGTCATCTACGCAGGCCATGGTCTCTATATAGACGCACCCGGCTATGTGGGCCCCTTTGCCTATGTGGGCCTTATCGCTCACGTGGGCCCCGTTGCCTATTTGAGCCTGGGCGCCTACTACAACCCCCTTGCCGATGCAGGCTTTGATGCCTATACTGGCGGATTGGTGGACGACCGCTGTTGGGTGCACGTATGCAGTTTCGTGGATCATTTCGCACTCCCCGGTCCTTGGCGAACCGCTGCAGTTACCACGAGTCGTGGCTGGCCTTCTGCGGTCCCGTAGGCATAGCGTAGCGGCGACACCCACTTGTCGCCGTCCCTACGTTTTGGATCTTCTGCCCAGTACCGCAGAGCCTCGAGGTCTTGTGTGCGACAATGCCGAGCCGCACGTTGCAGTAGATACTGTAGAGACCTCAGCGGTCCCCCGTCCAAATGGTACATCGTCATCATCGTTGTCTCCTCGTCGTCGTCTCCATCGTTGTCGTCGTTGTCACCATGATCCTAGTATCGACGATTTTGTCGCAGGTATCAAGCGAAATCGACACGGGATGATCAACTTTTTTCGTCAATAGAATCAAGTATATGGTTAATATGCACTAATTGCTCTGCGCGAAAGGCTGCTGATAGGGTCGTGGGGTGCCTGTCCTCAATCGGCGCCTGAGCCGCCCTGGCCGCGTACTGCAGTACCTGCCAGAGATTCGTGGGAGGCCGCTCGAAAAACGCAGCTCTGCTACTGGGGTATGCATAGTTAGCCGCCCATGCAGCATCCTCGAGCGCGCCGGTCGCATACCCAGTCTGCATCCCATGTCTTGCCTCTCTGCACATACGGTCCGCTATCCTAGCGGTTGCCACATTAGTAACAGGTGGCAGCGCACGTATGAGATCAGCCTGCTCGCGGTGATCGTACATCTCTAGCGCAGCGAGCGCGTGGATGTGCACCGCTCTATCGGCAGCCCAATATCCAATCTCTGCATGGCGCCCTTGCAACGCATTTGCTCCCACAAAGATACGGGCACCCGTAGAGAGAGTTTCGTCACGCAATACAGTGATAATGCTGACACTCTTACGACCTGCAGCATATTCGAGCAGGCGCCTCTCGGGCCAGTCCTCACACGGTCGCCAGGACATGACCTTGCGCACAGTGAGGAGTAATTGGCGAGATCTCACCATGGCCATGATGCCGGAGTGATAGTGATTGGTGCGGAGTGGTCGTAGTCCTGACTCACAGGGGTGAGTCGATACGCGATGCTGACTGTCACCTCTTTTTTGCCCTCTGGCCACTTAGAGGGACAATCGTGACGCTGCCCGAAGCGGGAGCTAAGGTCGGCCTGTACATCACGTAGTGTCTTACAGACTTTCAGCTCGTCGGACGGGCCGAAATCGCGGAAGCGGGCAATCCGAAGTACGTAATTACCTGAGCACTGCTTAATGACCTTGATTTTTGGTGTCTTTGTCATGATCCTAGTATCGACGATTTTTTTGCCGACTGCAACAAAAAAATGAGGCCTCACGAAAATTATTTTGGGGCCTCCCCAAGTGCGTGTGTCCTACTGTGCGCTGCAACATGGGCCCTCCTGCCCACAACGGCCCGAGAGTCTACCCAAGACCCATCCCCTATATGGGCCCCAGCCCCAATGCAGGCCCAAGCACCAATGTTGGCTCCGACGCCTATGTGGGCTCCATCCCCTATGTGAGTCTCAACACCTACATAGGCCTCATCATCCACAACGGCCTTGGCGCCTATGTTAGCGTCACTGCCCACCTTGACCCTGAGACCTATGCGGGCGTCGGCACCCACATGGACCTTGTCACCAATATTGGTCTCGATGCCTATGACAACTCCATTACCCACACGGACCATGTGACCCACCCACGCCCACGGTCCTACACTGACATCGGCACCTACACGAGCCACAGGGAGTACGCGGGCCGTGGTGCCTACATGTGTCTGTCGGCCTATTATGGCCTTGGTACCTATGCGGACCTCGGCATCAATGCGGGCCTCATCACCTATGATAACATCGGCGCCCAGGTCGGCCGCGGTACCAATGATGACGTTGTTACCTATCTTGACCCTACGGCCTATATAAGCGCCAGGACCCACGTAGGCTGCGTCGCCCACACAACCCCCACGGCCTATGTGCGCTCCAACTCCCACAACGGCTTTAGCGCCCACATGGACATTTGGGCCTACGTGAGCGCCCGGGTGGATGGTTGCTGTTGGATGCACTTTAGCACTTTCGTGGATCATTGCTGCTTGCCTCCTTGTCCGATGTGGTGGGCCCAAGTAGATGTCGTGATCGTCCTCACATTTGATCGCCTTCTCGTACCATTTCTGACTAGGAGTCGGTTTGAACATAGCAATCTCCGGCGCATTCCAACGCCTCAAGTGGGCTACGCGGGAGCGGCGGGTCGGCTACTGGCGTCTGGCGTTTCCATTCGGGCCAACCCGCGACCTCTTCGCGGTTTTTGTCTAGTTGTGCCCAGAACCTCCGGGACTCCGGTGAATCCATGCGTTTGACTGAGCGCATGTGTTGCTTGCCTCCTTGGTAACTACCCGGTTGATCCGAGCCCATTTTGGCCGCGCTTTGTACTATCGAGCTCGGTGACTAGTTCGATCTCAGGGGCTAGCACCGGCGCGATAATCATCTGAGCAATGCGCATGCCTTTTTGCACGACAAAAGGCTCATTGCCCAGGTTGATCATTATGACTTTGACTTCGCCGCGATAGTCGGCATCGATAGTCCCCGGCGCACTGAGTACACTGATGCCGTGGTGTGCCGCCAAACCACTGCGCGGGCGCACTTGCGCCTCGTGCCCAACAGGGAGAGCCATGGCGAACCCGCAAGGAATCAGAGCACGTTCCCCTGGTTTCAATGTGCGCGGCTCATCTACGGCTGCTGCCAAATCCAGACCGGCCGCCTGCTCGCTCATTCGCGTGGGCAGCGGGATGGACGAACCCAAATCAGGGTGTAGGGGTTTGATGCGTACCACCGTGCATCTCTCGTCATCCACGGGGGCTGCGTCGGTCACAGTGGTCTCAGCACTTATGTGGGTCCCGCTGCTTATGGTAGCTCTAGCGCCTACGACAGTATCATTACCTATGTAGGCCCTCCCGCCCACACGCGCTCTGGTACCTACTGTAGCTCTATCACCTATGGTAGTCCTAGCGCCCACGTAGGCATAATCACCTACTCTAGCCGCGACATTTACACGGGCCCAATCACCCACGTAAGCCCAATCTCCTATGCGAGCTCTAGGACCCACGTAAGCCCAATCACCCACCTTAGCCTGGGCACCTACATAAGCTAGATAGTGCACATGGGCCCTGGGACCTATACGCACCAAACAGCCCACATGAGCCCACATACACACGTAGGCCTCGTTACCCACGTGGGCCTCGCGATCCACAACAGCCCCACGACTCACCTCGGCCTTGTGACCTACATAGGCCTCGGGGCCTATATTAGCCCCATCACCTATATGGGCCATCTCCCCAATATGAGCTCCGTCGCCCACGTAGGCCATAGCGTCCACAAATGTCCGAGCGCCTACGCAAGCCCCCGCTCCCACATGGGCTGATGGATGGATGACCGCTGTTTGGTGCACCTGCGCGGTTGCGTGGATCATTTTGACACTCCGTAGTAAGCCGCATCACTTATGGTGGCCCCGTCATCTACGCAGGCCTTAGTCCCCACGTAGGCCCAGGCACCCACGTAGGCCCAATCGCCTATGGTGCCCCAATCGTCTATGATAACCCAATCGCTTATGGTAGCCCGAGTGCCTACGACAGCCCCGTGGGCTGCATAGACCATGTAACCTATACTGGCCCATGGTCCCACAGTAGCTTTGGGGCCGATGTGAGTCTTAGCGCCTATGCGCGCTCCAGCACCTATGTTGGCCCCGTGCCCAATGGCTACCTCATGGCTTATGCTGGCTCCAGCATCCACGTGAGCCTGACGACCAATGTAGACCCCATCGCCCACGGTGGCGCCAGCGCGCACAACGGCTTTGGCGCACACACGAGCATTTGCGCCCACGTAGACTGATGCGTGGATAATTGCTGTTTGGTGTACCCGTGCTGTCCCGTGGATCATCCTGTACCCTCATCAATCTTGCTACTTACGGCAGCATCATCGTCTATACGATCCCCCTCACCTACACGAGCCCCCTCAGCGATATAGACCCTGGCCCCCACAATGGCCGAGGCGCCCACGTGAGCGCCAGCGTCCACAATGCTTGAGCTACCTATATAGACGTTGTTACCCACATAAGCCTCCTCGCCTACATAGGTCCACGCACCCACGCGAGCCGAGGCGCCCACGCGGGCCATGCTGCATATAGTAACCTCCCTGCGTATATGCGCTCTAACACCTACAATGGCTCCGTTACCTACAAAAGCCCACCCGTCCACACGAGTCCCAGTGCCTATGACAGCCTCAGCATCCAAAAAGGTCCATATGCCCATGGTAGCCCCGGTGTCTACAGTGGCCCCAGTACCCACAAAAGCATTTTGGTCTATGCGCGCCAAGCTGGCCACAATAGCCCTGCAGGCAATACGAGCTCTATCTCCTATCTGAGCACCCTCCCCTACATGAGCACCCTCCCCCACATAGACTTTAGCACCCACGTAGGCTGTTGGGTGTATCACTGCTGTTGAGTGCACCCTTGCAGTCTCATGGATCATCCCGCACTCTCCTTGGCCTCGTTGCTCACTGCGGCATCATCGCCCATACAAGCTCCGTCGCTCACGTAAGCCCTATTACCCACGTAGGTCCCGTCGGCTATAACAGCATTGTCACCTACGTGTGCCTGGGTGCCCACGCGGGCGTAGTCACCTATGCGAACTCCAACACCCACATAGGCCCCATCTCCCACACGGACCATGGTGCCTATGCGTGCTCTAGCGCCCACATGAGCCCGCCCCCCCACATAAGTCTTAGCGCCAACATTAGCCCCAGGACCTACTACCGCCCAATCGTCGATGTGAGCCTCAAGCCCCACAGAGGCCCCTGTATGTATATCGACACAACAGCCTATATTGGCCCCGTAACCTATATTAGCCCAAGGGCCCACATGGGCCCCATGGTCCACATTAGCCCCCTCACCTACACGAGCCCCCTCCCCTACATAAGCCCCCTCCCCCACGCGGGCTTTGGCGCCCACATGAGCCGATGGGCGTATCACTGCCGTTGGGTGCACCTGTGCAGTTGTGTGGATCATCCTACGCCCTCCTTGGTATTAGTCATAACGGTAACATCGTTACCCACGGTGTGCCGAGCGTCAATGCGGACCCTGGCGCCTACTGTGGCGCCATTACCTATTTGAGCTCCATGTCCTAATGTAGCCCAGATACCCACGCGGGCCTCAACGCCCACATAGGCCTCGTCGCCCACGTGGGCCCAGTCGTCCACCCAAGCTTTGTATTTTAGGGTAGCCCTACGACCTACAATGGCCATGGGGCCTACATAAGCCCTAGCGCCTACGTTAGCGTCGTGGCCTACGCCTGCCCCAGCACATATAATGGTCCCGTAGTCGATTTTGGCCCTAGCGCATATGCGGGCCCACTCTCCCACGATGACCCCAGCGCCCACGTTGGCTGCTGGATGTATTATTGCTGTTGAGTGCACCCTTGCAGTCTTGTGGATCCCCATTGGCCATCTCCTGCCCACTGAGTATAGTTACTGCGTGCAGGTCCCACAATCTACAATGGCCCTAGGGTCCACACGGACTCCGCCCCCCACACGCGCCCCACTGTATACATGGGCAGCGTAACCAATCCGAGCCCAGTGGCCTATACATGTCCCATCACCTATGTAGGCTCCCACGCCTACGCTAGCCCAATCACCTATACTAGCCTCGGTACCTATGTGAGCCCAACCGCTCACATTGGCTCCACGACCTACATAGGCTTTGGTGCCTACGTTGGCGCAATCGTCTATGTGGGCCTCATCGCCTACAGTAACCCCATCACCCACACAAGTTCGAAAGCCTATGTTGGCCCGATCGCCAATACGGACCGCAGCACCTATACTGGCCCCATTATCCACATATGCCATAAAGCCTATGTGGGCCTCAGCGCCCACGGTGGCTCCAGCACCTACACGAGCCCCCTCCCCTATATGAGCGCCCTCCCCCACGCGGGCTTTGGCGCCCACATGAGCTGTTGGGTGGACCTTTGCTGTTTGATGCACTTTCGCGGTCTCGTGGATCACTATCATCTCCTTACTGATGGGCTTTATGCTTCACGCGGGCATAATTGTCTACACGAGCCCGATGGCCCACGTTAGCTTGTGAGTCTATACGCGCCCAGCGGCCTACACGTGCTCTAGTACCCAAGTGAGCACCATCTCCCACGTGAGTGCCAGTGCCTACATAGGTATTACGTCCTACATTAGCCCCAACACCCACATGGGCCTGAGGGCCGATACTAGCCTCGCTCCCAACGGTAGCTCTAGGACTTACAACGGCCCCATAATCCACACGGGCCCTGTCGCCTAGGGTAGCTCCAAAGCCCACAGCGGCCCCGTCCCCAACGTAGGCCTGCACCCCTACACGAGCTTTGGCGCCTACATAGACCCCAATGCTCGTATCAGCTAGGCTGCCTACAATAGCTCTAGCGCCTATGTGCACCGAGGGGCCTATGATGACCATAGCGCCCACACAGGCTCTCTCACCTACGTACGCTCCATCTTCTATACGAGCCCCAGCTCCGATATTGGCCTTGGCGTCTATGTTGGCTGTTGGATGGACCACAGCCGTTGGATGTATTTGTGCAGTCTCATGGATCATCCTGCGCCCCCCTTAACCTTACCGTCTACGCGAGCCCCCTCGGCAATATGGGCCCCAGCACTCACACGGGCTCCACCACTTACGATGGCCTTAGCTCCCACGGTGACCCCATCCCCCACGATGGCCCCAGTGCCCACGCGAGCTTCATCGCTTACAGTAACCCCGTCACCCACATGAGCTCCGTTGCTCACACAGGCCAACGCGCCTACGCGAGCCCCATTGCCTATGATGGCCCTCGCGAACACTACAGCCCCCTCACCAATACAGGTCCCAGCGCTCACACAAGCCCTCTTGCCTATGTAAGCCTTAGCGCCTACGTAGGCCCCAGTACCTATGTAAGCATCAGCGCCTACGTAAGCTCCAGCTCCTACGTTGGCCATAGGGCCTATATGGACTGTTGGGTGGATCACCGCCGTCGGGTGGACCACCGCTGTCTCGTCGATCATTGCTGCCTCCCTGCTGATGGTAGTGCTACCTAGCCCTCCGGCCCGCGAGCAGGAGGGCGCAGCAGAGTTACCGTTGGTTGATCCAGGTCTCGAGATCGTCGAGATCCTCCCATGTCAACCAATGCCCCCTGCAGGGCCCCTCCACCCATACGCGGTAGTTGCCGGCGGCATCCAACTCGAGGTCCACCGCTGTCCAGTTGCCCATTTGGGCAATGATGTCCCGTGCTGATTGGCTGTTGGCGCTGCAATCGGCCACCCAATCACCCCTCAGGACGCCTGCCTCCGTACGGTAACTGGGGTGACCCTGGATGTACTTGCTTAGTACCGATGTAATCTGCTGGGTAGTGGTCATCTGACACCTCCCGATGGGCACATCGAGTAACGGTTGGCCTGGTCTCTGGCGTTTCTTGCCTTGGCACGGAGTATTGCGGCCTCCACGTCGGCGGGCAGACTGGCCAGCTCGAGCTCGGCGGTGATTTGATCGCCGTGGGCCATGGTCACTTTGTCGTTGGCTACTGTGGCTACCAGGTCCGCACCGCCCGCATGACCAAGATAGATGATATCGCCGTTTTGGATCCTCATTGCCGCCTCCTCGGTTTGTGTCCTTGTCATCATGATCATA
>JASFPO010000090.1:0-8247 GCA_050115935.1 Candidatus Bathyarchaeota archaeon
AGTCTGAGCTTTGGCTTTGACAGTTGCACTGGCTTCAACGGTTGAATCGCCAACAATTTTATTGTCAACTTCAATATTGGTTAGTGGAAGGGGATGACATAAAGGGATAAGCGAACTTGTATTCTTTGCTGCGAGGATGCCAGCAACTTTGGCTACGTCAAATGGACTGCCCTTCTCAATCTTTCCCTCTTTGATCAACCTTATTGTCTCGGGTTTCAACTTAATTGTTCCCTTTGCGGTGGCTTCTCGGTATACTTCTGGTTTTGCAGTGACATCAACCATCGACATGTCAATCACTCCTTTTTGCTCACAACACATGACTAATTCGAGATTATTTATCTGTTCCGAGAAACCGCACGAAGGAAGATATCCCTGTGAGCTTCCATTAACAACATAGACGAATGAATGTGTTGTGATAGGTGCATGTTCCGACAAGCAACTTTTTAACAGAAAGAGCCTACCTTAACTGCACCAAAGTGCCATGTCGTAAATGGTCAGGTGTGCAAAGATATAAAGAAAAAGCTCCAAAAGAATCCCAAAGCCTGTCAGTGGGTGGCGCCATGAACTATGGACCTGCATCCAAATATTATGACCTGTTTGCGTCTAGGGACGACATAGATTTTTACAAAGAATTAGCCATCAAACAAGGAAGAAGAGCCTTAGAACTTGGAGTGGGCACTGGAAGAGTTGCCATCGAACTGGCTAAAGCAAACGTCACTGTCTGGGGCATTGACGACTCCAAATACATGCTAAACGTAGCCAAACATAAGCTGGAAAAGGAAAGCGTCTCAGTTAGAAAGCGAGTGAAATTGAGACTTGGAGACATGAGAAACTTCAGACTGAAAGAGAGATTCCCCTGCGTTTATGTTCCATCAGCAACATTTGAACACTGCATCACAAACGAAGATCAAAAGAGATGCTTGACAAGCGTTTACAATGCACTAGAAATCACAGGCATATTGGCATTTGACATATCACAACCTTTCAACAAAAAGCCAGAGAGTTCGTGGTGGATTGACCGAAGAGAACTCGATGCAGAAAAAGAGGTCGTCAGAACCATCTTTTCGAGACGAAACCCCGCGACCAATGTTGTTTCACTGAACTTGTTCTTTGAGGTTTATCAAAGTGGAAGATTGAAAGAAAGATATCATGAATATGGTGAGGCGCGAATTTCTTCCAAAAAAGAGGTAGAGACACTATTGGAAATTGTCGGTCTCAAAGTGATTGAAGTCTATGGAAACTTCGATAAGTCTAAGTACTCTCCAGAAAGTCAAAGAGCAATATTCATCGTTGGTAAGCGTGCGCATTAGTTCTGACACGTTTTTGATGGGAAATGTTAGTTTTGGAGCTAACTCTTGGCTAAAACCTTATTTTTCATAATGCGCGCGCGACGCGGCTTTCAGAGCCTGTTCTATTTCCCTGAAAATGCAGATATCTATATCTGACGCTGTTATGTGTTTATATTAGTATACGAATGGTTGATAGAGAATGACAAAACCGGTTTTTCACGATAAGAAACTTGAGATCTACAAAGACTGCGTTATCATAAAAGATTACTATGCCCCTGGGCTTGACAAGAAATTGAGAACTTCAGAGATTGAAAGCGTGTGGGTTGAAAATCTCACGTTTGTGGGTGGGAAGTATAGACTATGGGGCACTGGAACGTTCCGCACATGGGCTCCTTTTCACTTTGAAAGGCTTGCACGAGACAAAGCTCTGGTAATAAGACGAAAATCAGGATTAATCAAAGCGATAAAAATAACTCTGGACACCAAAGACCCTGTGAAAGCATGTGGGCTTCTTTACAATCTACTTCATTAGCAACACTGTTTTGTTAGTT
This sequence comes from Candidatus Bathyarchaeota archaeon, assembly GCA_050115935.1. GTDB lineage: Archaea > Thermoproteota > Bathyarchaeia > Bathyarchaeales > Bathyarchaeaceae. The sequence continues at coordinate 1,841 of JASFPO010000090.1, forward strand.
TCACAATTCGCCCGCAAGTGGATACCTAGTACTGTGAATGTTTGGTTCATTTGGGAAGCCAGATGGAAATCTCTTGCGAGTGAGAAGTTGTAGCACATACGCACGAGGTCTTCACACAAGTTTGAAATAGACTCGGCGGTTGTTTTTTCCTTTATTTTCAGTTTTGAGTAATTCTATCTGCCCGACTTCTTTCAGGTTCTTGACGTGTGTTCCGCCATCAGCTTGCTTGTCTACACCCACTATTTCCACTATACGAAGCTTCGGAACGTTGGGGAATTGGGCTTTGGCCATCTTGGTAACGTTGGGGATTTTCAGAGCTTCTTCTCTCGGAATTTCATACCATTTTACTGGGATGTCTTTTCCAAGCAACTCATTTGCTTTGTATATGTATGTCTCAAGAATTTCACGGTTGTACTCCTTCAAGTTGAAGTCGAAACGAACTTTATCTTCTTCAAGCTGGTTGCCCGTTATCAAGGCCCCGGTCTCTTCGCAAAGGAGTGAAGCTAGCGTGTGAGCTGCTGTGTGACTTCGCATAAGCTTGTATCTTCGCTCCCAGTTAAGGACACAATGAACTCCATCTCTTTCCTTCAGACCAGCTCTATCGATCTCGTGCGAGATTTCCCCAGAAAATTTACCAACATAAACAACATTGTAAACTTCGTTCTCTTTCACAATCTTTCCCGTGTCCCAAGGTTGCCCTCCTCCTTTTGGATAAAAAACGGTCTGATCCAAGACAACGTATCTCCCATCTTTGACCGAAACAACATGGGCATCGCATTCTCTAAGATAACTATCTTTGAGGTATAATGACTGAGTCAAGTCCAAAACCACCTAACAACTTCACTTCAACCATTTATAAATGCGCGCACATCGGAACCAGACAAGCCCATAACTGTTTCACTGAAACATCGTTTTTTCGATATATTCTGTCGTTCGAATTAAAGAATATTACTGGAGGGTTTGATAGTTAAATTCGGGAAACTCCTTGAAATCGAGATCATCATCCAAATCTCAAAAACGTGTAAAGGAACTGGAGAAGGTCGCAAAAAGAATTAAGAGAAGAACAGCGAAACTGGAGAAAATAGTTACTCACTTATCTAGAAGTTTATAGGATATCTACCGCGCGCGCTTAGCTTATCCTTTTCCCAAGATAGTAGATTACGCCATGATAGTGGGGTCTGTTGTGAAAGTCAAGCTCCAAACCTTGCAGATGAATTATTGTCTGAAAATCCTGAAAAAGCTGTTTGATCTCTTCATAAGTGAAGTAGTGAACATGGCTGCCTATATGTGAGACGTAGAACGTGTTTTCCTCAATTGGAGTCTGTTCAGCCTTCAGCTTTTTATAGAGTGATTCATTCGTAGAGACAACAGAAACATAAACAGAGCCTTTCTTCTTAATACCTGTCTTCATTTTCGCCACGATTTCCTCTATCTCACTCTTCCTAAGGAAGTTCAGAGATGCTCCAGCAGTGACAATTAGTGAGTACTTCTCCTCGGGTATCTCCAGCTCTCTCATATCACATGCGTGTGCTCTAATGCTTAGATTCCTGTTCTTAGCTAGTTGAAGGCATCTGTCAACAGCTGTCTTGGATATATCGATTCCCTCAACGTCAAACCCTCTTTCAGCAAGAAAGAGTGCGTTTCTGCCTTCGCCGACTCCCAAATCTAGAACCAAACCCTTTGGAAAAAGGTCTTGAAAGTGCGTTAGTATAAAGTCTGGCTTAGTTCCCCATTTACAAGTTGATCCTTCATACAACTTCTCAAAATAGTCTGTCAGAGTCCACACCTCTCTAGGATATAATCCTCTAAGAACTTATAGCTAACGAAAAATGGTGTGCACCAAACGCTATTTGTCCCAGAGTTCCATGATCTGTTTTATCATTCTTGCCTTTGGGTTCTCTTCGTTGTACCTGAAGATGCGGATTCGACCGAATCTCTTATGCTTCACAAGTTTGTGATCTTCCAGAACTTTCAAATGCTGATTTGTTGTTGCATAGTTGAGTCCGGCTCGTCGCGCAATTTCTGAGATGTTTAGTTCACCAATGTCAGCGAGAATCCTGAGGATTCTAACTCTTCCCTTTGAGGATAACACATCTTCAATTGGCAGAATATAGCCTCCTTGCATTACCTGACTTTCATCCGAAGACTCTTGCTTAGTTCCTGCTCCAGTTCTGAAGCCGGTATCGTTGGCAAGCTGATGAGCGTGGTTTTTCCTCGATGTCCAAGGCTTGAAGGTTTAGTTTCAATTATGTCCAAGGCAGAGAGCATCTTTGCATATTTCCAGAGCTGGGTGTGCTTTCGCTTGTTTTTGCCATATTCTTCACACACAATGGTGTAAGCCTCTTCAGCTTCACCCATTGAGATGTGAGCGGCGTCTGTGAGCTTGAAACGTCTTGCAATTCCCAAGAGAAACAGTTTTTCATGTAAACCCAACTCGGCAAGAGTGTCTTTTCGCACAACTGCGTACACGCTACTCGCAGCTTTGCGTACGTGCTCAGGCAGAACTTCTCTTGACTTTTCTGTGTCGGCGTACTTGCCAGCTCTCCATAGGAGCTCAATTGCATAACGAGCGTCACCGCCCTCTAAGGTTGCTGCTTCTGCGACTAGATCTAGCGTCTGAGACGTAACAGTGTCTTCTTTAAAGGCCCATGTTACTCGGTCGTCTAGAATGTCGCGAAGTTGTAGCTTCGAGTACTCTTTGAAATGTATGATGTTACGTTGCAGAGTGCTTCTTGTGCTTGGATCTAGCTTGGTTAGGTCTTGTATTTCACGGAGAATTCCAATTAGCGAGAGTCTCTTAGCTGTTCTTATGCGTACTTCTTGAACCCTTGTCAGGCTATATAGCGGGTCTGACCCTTCGCTTCGGATTAGGGCCTCCAACTCGTCCAATGCCAAAATGACATAGGCCTTTTTCTCGTCAAGAATCTGCATCAGACTTTGCAGAAGCTCTTCAGCTGAATATCCTCTCTTTGGAAAACTCGGGTAAAACCTGAGAATTACTCGCTGAAGGATCATGAAGAAGCTTCCTTTGCATTCGCGGCAGTTCACATGAATATAATGGAGATTAACATTCTTTTGTTGTGCTTCCTTAGTCATGCCAAAACCAAAATGTTGGGAAAGGACGGTTTTTCCAGTTCCGATTTTGCCAACAATCAGCACGCGTTGAGTCATCTTTCCGGGGCTGTCAATTGCGAATCGGAAAAACTGGTTGAGAAGCTCTAATTGAGAATTTCTATGAGGCAAACGTGGTGGCACGTAATTCATGTCTAATTTGCCTTCATCTTTGAAAACGCTAAGATAGGAAAGCATATACGGTTCCTCCTCTTCTTTACTTGTTCAAGAAGCTGATTTATGGTTTTTGTTCTTTGAAAAGAAGATCCAACAAGCGGAAGATCGGAAGTATTAGCGTGAATCGAAACCAGTGATTTCTCAAGGTGGGCTCACGCACTCAAGATCTATATCATCCTGTTCAGTGGGGCCAGAGTCGTCATCGCCCACAAACGAAACTTATCGTAAGCCCAAATAAAAGCGTTTACAAGCTACTAAGCTGCCAGCAATGCAGAAAGCTATGGCAAATCATGTAAAACAAAAAGGGAGAAGATGTTTTGTGTTTGGGGTGGATAAGTCAAACTACTGGCAACAGGATTTCTTGTGCATTTTTTCTTTGTGTGCTTCTAGTTCTTCTTTAGTGCCAAAGGTCTGGCCACAGCATGCGTATCCTTCTTTCTTGGCTTCACACATCTTACAATCACTTCAGCTTTTGCGTTTATTATGGTTCAATCTAAGATATAAGGGTTTGACCCTTTCAAAAGCACAGAACTTTTGTTGATTGCTGCTACGTTGAGGAAAGCTGAAGTGCGAGGAAGCAGTCGATTCTATGGCTGCTCTCTGTTTGAAAGAACTTTTCACTTCGAGCTAGGTGAAAGGGCGTTTTCGACGTTGTGGTCTTTCGGGTTGTGGTCTTTTTGGTCTTCTGTACATTTTAAAACCTCAAGCTTTATTCCATATAGGTTCCCGAAGAGAACGCTAAGAATTGGAAGCTCTCTTTTCTGTTTGTTCAAACCACTGATGCATCTGTGTGATGTTATGAGGGCTTTGTAGAATGTGAGGTGCTCTAATGTAATTGTCACTGGCTCCTAGCATCGTCAGCTTGGCTTTTGCTATTACGTTGCAGGCTTTGTAGTACATGATCTGGAGCTTGCATTCTGCTCTCTTCTTAGTTAGTTTGTGTTTCAAGAGTAGCTCCATTATCCTGATGTCTTGTTCACGTCTCTTCATCGTTTCAATGATCTGTTTGCGTTCTTTTGACATGCTTCTATCTTCCCAACAAGATATTGTATCGTGTATCTTAATATATGACTTGCTTCATCGGTCGGTATATATAAAAATCCGACACATCCTAACAATCTCACAAAAGACCGCAATTGCAGTGTTGGCTTACATGCTCAAGAAGATTAGAGTCGTTCCTTTGGCTGCAGAGAGCTTCGGTGTTCGCTCCATGTGCAGTTATGTTGAAACTCCAGATGTTAAGATTCTACTGGATGCAGGCGTGTCACTGGGACCTTACCGTCTTGGCTTTCCTCCTCACCCTAAAGAATATGAAGCTCTAGCTGAATGCCGCAAAAAGCTGGCAGAGGCAGCCGACAAAGTTGAGGTTGTCACCATAAGCCATTACCATTTTGACCATCACACACCGTCTTTCATTGACTGGTGCTGCAACTGGTCTTCTGCAGAAGCTGCAAGGCAAATCTTTGAAGGAAAGGTTGTATTAGCGAAAAGCTACAGATCTAAAGTCAATTTCAGTCAGAGACGCCGTGGCTGGATGTTCACAAAAACGGGTGGCAGCTACGCCAAAGAAATAATCTACGTTGACGGCAAAGTCTTCGAGTTCGGTGATACCCTACTGAGATTTTCTGAACCAGTCTTTCATGGATCAGAAAACTCGCAGCTTGGTTGGCTTTTAATGGTTACCGTTGAGCATGGAGATGAAAGGCTGTTGTACACTTCTGATGTTCAGGGTCCGATGATTGACTCTACCTTGCAGCTTGTTTTGGCTCAGGATCCTCAAATGGTAATTGTTGGTGGTCCTCCCACATATCTGGGCGGACTTGTTAATCAAGAAGATGTGCAACGAGGCATCCGAAATTTAGGAACTCTGGTAGAGAGTGTTCCTATAACGATTTTAGAACATCATCTTCTACGAGATGAGAAGTGGAGGCAGCTTTCTCAGCCAATCTACGACTCAGCCTCAAAAGTTGATCACAGCGTGGTCACAGCTGCTGAATTCTTGAAGAAGCGGAACAATCTGCTGGAATTCCAGAGGAATAGCCTTTTTGAAGTTGAACCTCCAAGCGCTGAGTTCAAAAAGTGGATGAAACTGCCAGGTTTGAAGAGGAAGCAAACTAAGCCTCCATTGAATCTCCAAATGGGCGTAAATTCATGAGTGAAGAAAATCGCTGAGTCTAGCCAGTTGAATCCACGGATTGTTTCCTTTCTCTTTATTTGCAGCTTCTGCAGTTGCAGTTCGCTTGCGTTCCGTCGCCAACTGCACGCTTCGGTTTTTCAGGAGATTACGCGGATTGTTTCCAGAATGTCAACTCTGCGATGTAGGTCATTCCCGAGATAATTACGTTCCTCTGAATTTTCTCTATGGAAGATGCGCCAGCTCCGATTGGGTCACCATAAGCCTGGACTCTGGATCCTGCCCAATTAGGGCTTGGTCCAAGAAAGAAGACTAATCTTCTAGGGTTAGGAACGTTAAGATGGAAGATGATGAAGAGTGGACCGTATGAGTTCAGACCGTTGAAGAGTCTACTCCAGGCCCAGTGTCCTCCGCCCCAGGTGATCTTGTCCTCGTTGCTTTTTGTCCCATTGTAGAAAGAGTAGGCTTGATCCTCCGTGACGACTGTTAGACCGACAACCCATCTAGCTCCAGATGAACCTTTTTCCCAACCAGGACCTTCAGGTATCGAAAGCGTGATGTTCTCGCCGACTATGCTTGCATTTAGGAGATGTTGATTGAAACCTTCCATGTATGTTGAAGTTACCGTTGTCACATCAGCAACGGAAACCTTGAAGATGATGACAAAATCGGAAATGTCGTCAGGGTCATGTGGAATATCTGACTTCACTCGGCATTCTCCTAGGGGGTCAGTGCTGTTGTTCACTTTGCTTCGATAGTAGTTGTTTTTGTCTTTGTCTAGGATATAGAAAAGTGTGGCTTCTACTGAGGCTTTGGGGATAGGTCTTCCAGCATTGTCTGCGACCATGACTTCTACCCCATCAGTTAAATCATTTATAGCAACAGGATTACCGCCATTCACGGTGACTTCGAACGGTGATAAAATGGCAAGATTGAACCCGTAGCCTTCAAGGTTTAGTTTTTCTTTGAGTGCTTCGTACTCAAC
>JASFPO010000091.1:0-8157 GCA_050115935.1 Candidatus Bathyarchaeota archaeon
TTTTGTCGTCACAACTACACGATTCACATATACACATGCGCGTTTGAACTCAGCGAGGTTTGGCCTTCCGAAAGGTAGATCTCCCTTTCAAACTCATCCGTTTTTCTCAAATCCATGCCAGTGCGGCTGATGTCGAAGGCTTTGGCTGTATTGTCTACAATCCTATACATTGTTTCTTCCATGTGGTATTCCTGAACATCATAATTTTCAACCTGAAACTCCGCTGTTGCCAACAAGGTGATTATGAGAGTGCTTAAGAGAGCATAGACCCCCACTATCGCCAGCGTCTCACCTCTAAAAGGTGAGATAAACAGGCACAGTCCCAACAACACCATCGCCACAATGCCTGCAATGAACCTTGAAAGATGATGAGTTAGTGTTTCTATTGACTTTCGGAGGAGAGGAGCGTCGAAAAACCTTAGGAACCTAGGAAAATGAAGCCGATAACCACGATTCAAACATAGCATAGGTAGGCTTGAGAGAATGAGGATCAAACTAATCAGAAAATAGTGTATCACTTTCATATCTACTCCCAGGCTGATAGTTTGACCTGTTCTGGATTCGAAGAATATGAGGGTTATATCCTTACCCCATGAAGTCATATCATACCATGTCAACCAAGCAATCCAAACAAGAATAATCGACCCAGAAGCGGCTAGAAATAAGCTTGCTACCTTATTTGTTCGCATCTTTCTACTCCAGTTGGCTCTTTGATGCTTACATCTAAATGTTTGAGCAGATCATTGCTCAGACTTGCCTGTCTCTCTGTGCGTTATGGTTTCCGCTTGAGTTTTTCTGGAACGTGTATGGTCTTGACTATGTTTTGGGAAGTTATGCCATAGATTGGGTTACCTAGAGGATCGTAGTTGTCCGGGCTTCTGACCACGTTGACGAGAACTAGCTTCACTTTCAACGTTGAGCCGTCTGCTAATCTATAGACGTTCCATTCTTCTTTTTCGTTTTTGAAATCCACTTCTTCTCCTTTCGACAAATCTACTTTAGTGTGCAATTCTAATCTCTACTCCTGTTTTTCCATTTTTGGCTTGTGTGTATTTGCATATTATAATTATGTCATGTTCAGAATCCGAAGTTCTCAAATTCATGTATTTGCGCGTGGCGGGCGGGGTGGGATTTGAACCCACGACCAGGTGGAGATATCACCCGGAAGCCCCCCCCTTTTTTGGGTTATGTTAGGTTCGCATGTGCTCGCATAACGGTTGATTGTAGTTTTTCCTTCTTCGGTTTCCGTGTTGTTCAACCCCCAAAGTTTTTTATGGTAGTACACCATAGACTAAGAAAGGGTGAAAAATTTGGTTGAACCACAGTTTGAAATATACCAAGATGCTACTAGCGAATACAGATTTAGGTTAAGAGCGCCAAACGGCGAGATAATAGCGGTAAGTGAAGGATACAAGTCAAAAGAGAGTTGCAGGAACGGAATAGCGTCAGTCAAAGAGAACGCTCCGAAAGCAATAATCCAAGATCTTACCGGAGAATAGAGGCTCGAGTGTAGTATAAGTGGGAGTAGGATAATCATATGAAGCAAAAGGCTCATGCATGGGTCGCATTAAGGGCGCTAAAACTCATCGACGACAGCAACAGGAAAAACGCAAATTTGTTCGTTGAACTCATTTCGTATTATCTCTCTGATGTCTGGGAGGGCGCATGGTTACCTGACATTTTGATAAGAGACATGAGCTATGGCCACATCTCAAAGATGGACAGTGACGACAAATTTGTACCTAACATCACTTCTGCACCGTGGAGAAAAGTAACGTACAGTGAACTCAAAAAAAAGACATATGGAAAACGTCTCTGCCTGGAAAACTATCTCAAAGACTCGAAGGAGCTGAGAAAACCCTACTGGACAACCGAGCGGAGCGGCCATCTACCTGACCGTGTGATAGCTATAAACCACTCGATCATGGACATGTTGAAGATGGGTGACTTTCCCATCGCGTTCTATCTGAAAAAGAAGAAATCAAAAGCGTATCGTTCCGAGGATCTATCAAGACAGACTATAAAGAGTCTGTCCTTATCCCCCAATTTCTCAGCTAGACAGATAGCCCTCACCTTCTTTATAGTCAGCCATTATGTATGTGATGCCCATATGCCCCTGCATTGTGACCTCAGAGACATGCGCGCGAGGAGAGCGAAAGAAGAGGGGCGCGAGAGAAGATTGCCAAGACCACTGCATCCTGGAATAGAGGCGGTATGGGAAGAATCTTTCCCGGATAAAGAAGATCTGACCATTCATGACTACACACCCGAATCCATAGAATCTGTCACTAGTTCCATGCCAAGAGAATCCTTGATCGAGATTGACAGAGCCGACAGCCCATACGCTCTAAGTAATAGGCTTCCCTCAAACATGCCCAACGAGTGGGACGAAATGGTGAATATCTGCAGGATCTCCTACGCTGTCTCTAGGAAATGGATACCCCAATCATTTGAGGAAATTCAGGATCTCATCGGAAAAGAAAAGTGCAAGGCGAAAGCCACTCCACTCAAGTACGACGATATTACAAGGATAATCGACGAAAAAGTCTTTAAAGACGTTACTAACCGCATATTTCATGACGCTGTTGAATCAGTAGCTAGGATATGGTACAGAGCTTGGAACATATTCACCAAATAAAGCAAGCGCATAACGCGCGCGCACAAGAGGTTAAATTCGTTCGAGTTTGAATATGACCGGTCTTAGTCCGTCGATGCAACAGTTGACGGCGATACCTTTCTCCTTGAACCAGGGGAGGTCTCCGCCAAAGCTCAAGAGTTGGATGTTACCGTACATGGAGACCCAAGCGGAATTGCAGAAATCTTCAGGCATCCTTAGATCCTCAACAATGAATTCCTGACAATCCCTATACAGTCCGCATGCTTCAAAATGCTTGTGGACAGGCGTCACAAGGCTGTTTACGAAAACTTCAGATGGATGGAAACGCTTCAAAACTGTTATCTTAACCTTATGGAGCTCGCGCATTTCAACCACAACTGATCTTTGTGAAAGAATAGCCATCTAAGTTTTTCCAGGCGCAGGGGGGATGCAATCGTGGCGGGCGGGGTGGGATTTGAACCCACGACCACAAGCTTAGGAGGCTTGCGCCCTATCCTGGCTGGGCTACCCGCCCTTAGCTATGATTGAGCAAAGGAGTCCGATTTTAGTTTATTGCTCGTTGAGAAAAGAGCTTTTATCATTGCTGCTCACTCTGGAAGTAGGAGAAGAGCTCCGATGAATCCATTTAAGTTGGTTGTCTTCGATGTCGATGGGACTCTATTGAAATCGTTTAGTTGGCAGCATCTCCATGAAACTCTAGGCACTTGGAGTCAAGGCAAGAAGTATTTTGGACAGTTTTTCAATGGAGACATCACCTATGAGGAGTGGGCTCGTCTTGACGCTGCTTTATGGAGAGACCAACCGATAGAGAAGATTCAGCAGATCGTTAACGCCATGCCTTACACAGATGGAGCACGAGAAGTTCTGACCGCTCTGAGAAAGAAAGGCTTTAAGATAATTCTTCTAAGCGCTGGTTTGACGCTTGTCACAGAAAGAATACGCAGGGAAATAGGCGTAGATGTTGCCTTAGCCAACGAATTGATCGTTGAGAAAGGCCTATTAACTGGCGAGGTTAAGGTGAATGTTTCTTTCAACAACAAGGACGAAGCTTTACAGCCATTACTGAAAAGGTTCAGCGCTCAAATAGACGACTGTTTTGCTGTTGGAGACGATGAAACTTTGATACCGCTGTTCGAAAGGGTGAGGCTTGCCATAGCCTTCAATCCGCGAAGCGAGAACGTGGAAAGACATGCAGACATCGTGGTTAGAGGCAATGATTTACGTGATGTTCTACCATATATTCTGAACAAGCAACACTTAAGTTAAGCCAGTAACCTCAAAATCAAAACGGGCGGGGGTACCCGAGCCAGGTCTAAATAGCGGGCCAGAAACAAAAGTGAAGACCTCTAAGACAAGGGGGAGGACTTAAGATCCTCTGGCGTAGGCCTCCGCGGGTTCGAATCCCGCCCCCCGCACCACAAATCAAGCTATTATCGTTATGGCCACTATTGCTGTTCCCAGTAGCCAGCAGTAAAGGGCGAACAGATGAAATCTCCCTTTGAGAAGAAGCTTCTTCAAGAGCTTTAGAGCCAAATAGCCAACAAACATCGAAACAACCACACCCAAAACCATGATTGATCCGTCAATCTCTACCAAAAGAAGATTCTCTCTTTCAGCAATCACCGCTCCGATAACTGCTGGAACAGAAAGCAAAAAGGAAAACTTGAAAACCATTTCCTTCCTCAGTTTGCTCAGCAAGCCAACGGCTATGGTGGCGCCGCTTCTCGAAACACCTGGAGCTATAGCTATTCCCTGGGCAATCCCTATCAGAATAGCGTCCAGATAATTCATTTCCACATTGCCTTTTCCATACTTAGAGACGTAAAGAACGCACCCTGTTCCCAGTAACGCTATGCCAACAGCCAACGGATTGTAGAAGAACGATTTGAGAATGTCTCGAAAAACCAAACCTATTAGGACTGTGGGGATACTTCCAACAACAATGAGTGACACGAGCTTTCCATTCTCTGAAGCAAAGTCCAATCTGCCTACTGCCCTCAGGATTGCAACTATGTCCCTCCAAAACGCAAACAAAACCACGAGCAATGTTCCTACATGCAACATTACATCAAAAATCACTGGAGGCGCAAGACCAAAATACTCTTGTACAACAACAAGGTGACCCGAACTAGAAATTGGTAGCCATTCAGTGACACCTTGAATCACTGCAAGAACTAAGACCTGAATGACATCCATTTAAACACAAGCTCTCGCAAACAGCTTTTCATCTACGTCTCGCAATGGAAACGGCAGCTATAACTAGGAAAGCAATGCCAGTTAGCAGCTTGTCCCCTCCCGTGATAAACCACACCACCAAGGCAACAATAGCCGCGGGCAAGAAGAAAAACACAACCTTCGCAATGAACACAATTATCAAGACACCAATTATCAAGAGAATCAACAAGACCGCCAACTCAAGAAGCCACGGAAGGAAAGCCAACACAACTCCTCCAACAGCCGCTTAGTATAGTCTGATTATCTAAAAAAGTTTCCATTCAACAACTCAGCCTTGGTTCATTTCAATCCCTGCAGAGAGCCCCGGGCGGGATTTGAACCCGCGACCCGCAACTTACGAGGCTGCTGCTCTACCGCTGAGCCACCGAGGCGTTGCCATGTTCAAGAAATGAAAATGAAAGAGCATCTTTTTAAGATGTTCGATTGCATTCTCTTACTAACCGAGGGTGCCAGTTGAACTCAGTTGAAGAGATCGGTGAGCGAAAAGCAATTGACATCATTCTCAAATGTCTAGAGCATATGCCTGAAATGCCAATCCCCTTTGGAGATGACGTTTCAGCCATTGACATCGAACATGGAAAACTCGCTATAATAAAGACTGATATGCTTGTTGGCAAAACCGACGTGCCGCCAGGTATGAATCTTTGGCAAGCCGCTCGCAAGGCTGTTGTCATGAACGTGAGCGACCTAGCCGCAAAGGGAGTCAAACCCACTGCCTTGCTTGCGTCAATTGGTGTGCCACGAAGCTTCACAAAGACAGATATTGAACAGATTGGAAAAGGACTGAACGCTGGAGCACGTGAATATGAAGCCTACATTGTAGGCGGAGACACCAATGAAGCATCCGACCTTGTTATCAGCTGTTTTGCCTTCGGAGTCAGCGACAGAAAATGCTTAGTACCGCGAAGCGGAGCCAAACCAGACGACATCGTGGCAGTTACAGGAGCTTTCGGCAAAACCGCTGCAGGCTTAATGATTCTGATGCAAAATCTTCCAGCCTCATTGAAGTTGAGGAAAACGCTTGTCGATGCCGTTTTGATGCCTCATGCCCGGTTAAAAGAGGGCATAGCGCTTGCTCAAACGGATGCCCTAACCGCGTCCATCGATTCCAGCGATGGACTTGCATGGAGCCTGCACGAAATTTCAAAGGCCAGCAACGTCGGTTTTCGTATAGACCATCTCCCATTTGCAGACGAGGCAAGGGGATTTGCAGAAGAGCTTGGCTTGAATCCTGTTGATTTGTGCCTTTACGGTGGGGAGGAATATGAACTTGTTGTTACAGTGAAGCCCAAATTGTGGGAGAAAGCTAAGAAGGCAGGATCACTGATTAGGATTGGTTTAGTCACTAAAGAGAGAACATTATTCCTTGAAGAAAGAGGAGAAAGAACTCCTATAGAACCTAGAGGTTGGGAACACTTCAAGACGATTTAGCAGTTGAAGGGTAGAATGCATGGCCAAGAGAGGAACTACAAGAGAAATGAAGGCTTTGTCAGGAAAAGCAGGTATAAGTCATGCTCGGGTCTAATGTGCCTGCTCATCCTGGTCGAGGTGGACTGTCAACGTTGTTCCGATATGCAGATGAGTGGCGTTGTGAATGCGCACAAACTTACATAACCTTGTCGCGCAGGTGGAACGTATCCGATTTATTACCCCAAGAGATCTCAGATTTCAAGTCAGCGTGGCGAAAAAGCCAAGTTAAACGAGTGATCGCACATGTTCCTCTCTTAGTGAATTTAGCCTCATCGAATGAAGATATCCGGCGGAAATCAAAAGAAAGGCTATCTATTGAACTGCTTTGGGCTAATAGATTGGGGATTCAGTTTTTGGTGTTACATCCTGGACACTTTCTAAACTTGGACAAGAAGGCGGGAATCGAACAGGTAATCGAAGCCTTAGGCTATGTTTTGGATGATGCTAGTGATTCCTCTGCAATGATTCTCCTAGAGACAACGGCCGGTCAAGGAACGGCCATAGGGTCTCGTTTCGAAGAAATAGCTTCTATCTTGGAAAGAACCGAGGAGAAGCATCTGGGTGTCTGTTTTGACACATGCCATGTTTTTGCTGCTGGATACGACATTCGTGGTTATAGTGGCTATGAGAAAGTTCTGGATCGATTTGACTCAGCAATAGGCTTGGACAAGCTCAAGGTAGTACATCTAAACGATTGCAGAACAGAGCTAGGCTCTAAGGTTGACCGTCACGCAGTTGTTGGCGAAGGGAAATTGGGATTGCAGATCTTCCACGCCATCGTCAGAGACCCCAGATTTGGTGATACTCCAAAAGTGTTAGAGATACCGAAGAGAGATGGAATGGAGGTTCAACAACAACTAGAGCTTCTCAGAAATTTGCAGGCAACTCCCAACCCTATTTCCGAACCAAAACATATTGGAGCGCAATCAACATTGGATGGAATGCTTTAAACCGTGCATTAGTGAGAACTCTTTTTAGATTGCTGAACTGAATCTTGATGTAGCGGTGGCGAATGGCTCTCATGGTTGAATCTTATGACGTTGGAAGTTTGCCGTTTGCTGGCGATGTTGACAAGTTTCTAGAAGGCGCAAACTGCTTCGGTTCCTCAAGTGAAGACCTGAGAGCGCAGTATTTCGAGAGAAAAGTTGTTGAAGCCTTTTTGCACAAGATGGAAGCTGGCATTTCAGTGCCCAATTATCCTCAGTTTCGAGACATGAGCTACATGTTTCTGTCATTGATCGATGGAGTGGAGAAGACCAAAGGAGGATATGCAGAGACTGGGCTCCTTTCTCTAAGAGATGGAAAGAGCACTTTGCCCGAAGCTGAGGCTTTAAGAAAGCATTCTAAGGACTTTTATGAAAAACTTGGCGATTCTTTCAGAGTCAGGATTAGCATTACTGGTCCTTATACTTTGGCTTCGCAGTTCCTCTATAAAGACAAGGCAATCTTTGACCGACTGGGAAAGATGTTGGCTCAGGTTGTGGAGAACAGTATTTTCAGTAACAAGTATGGACGCGTAAAGTTGGTTGCATTGGATGAGCCGGTGTTTGGACTGATTGATGACCCACTGTTGGATAGAGGCTCAGAAGCAAGAGAAAATTTGCACAGGGCTTGGCAGTTAATTCTTGAAAAAGCCAGCTCGAAGAACGCTCAAACCTGTCTGCATATTCACAATACGCGAGATGAGCTTTTCTGGGAGATAGAATCACTGCACATAATAGAGAGTCACAAGAATGATCCTATCTATGAAGCCAAGAGAACCAAGCAGCTCTTAGAGTCTACGGATAAGTCTTTGAACGCAAGCATAACCGTCACAGATTTTGACCAGCTAATCC
>JASFPO010000092.1:0-8123 GCA_050115935.1 Candidatus Bathyarchaeota archaeon
TTCAACAAGATTGCCTTCTGCATGTCCTCTTCACTAGCATATAACGAAAACTCACCTCTATCGACAAGACTCAGCACAGACACCTGATAGACACAGTCAAAAAAAATCTTCACCGACTCAGAAGGCTTCCTTCGAAGCGCCCTAATCTGTAAAACACGGTCCTTCGCACTAGCTGAAAACAAACAACCAGGTGGCTGCCAGTTAACAGGCTCGTACCCAGTGGGCCTATGCACGAGCACAGATCCATCCTCTTTGAAGATGACGATGCGTTCTCCAGGCTCCAGCTTGGAACGTGCTCTTCCCCGGTATTCAACCCAGCAGTTGCCAACAACGATCACAGCCTTGCGTTCAGCCAGCGCTTCTCGGATTATCTGAGAAGCCTCTTCTATCGCTGGGTCTTGTGCTGTTGTTGAAGGCTTTCGACCAGACACTGTTAAGTCGCCAACAACTTTAGAAGGCAACAAGTAAAGATAAGATTTCTGAAAGGCTATGAGTGAATGGAACAGAAAACGTAAGGTTATGCGTCGCTATGACCATTCTGCTTCAGTTTACGATGTACAATACACGGATGAACAAGAAGCTAAGATAAAGGCAGCTCTGAACGAACTCAAGCTTAGACAAAGCAGCTCAGTTCTGGATCTGGGATGTGGAACTGGGTTACTGTTTCCGCACATAACCAAAGACGTTGACTTATTGGTAGGCTTAGATTTCTCCTCCGAGATTTTAAAACTAGCAAAGAAACGAGCTAGAAAATATTCAAACATTGCTATAATTCGCGGGGACGCTGATCTCCTGCCATTTAAAGACAAAACCTTCAACATGATTTTTGCCATGACCCTGCTCCAGAACATACCTAATCCCCTTCGCAGTCTCCGTGAAATTCAACGAGTAGCCCAAAGCAAAACTGCTGTGATTGTAACGGGTTTGAGAAAGGAGTTTTCTCAAAAAGAGTTTGTGCAGTTGCTAAAGAGAGCAAGGCTTGAAATTGTAGCTCTGAAAGCGGAAAAACAGCTCAAAGGATACGTCGCTATATGTGTCGTTAAGAACAGTTAATCTTGAATAAGAAAAGCTTAAAAGAATCGCTTTAAGTTGTAATGACTTGAAAGAGGTCGACCAAAATGCCTACACATGGTTCACTAACAAAAGCGGGAAAAGTCCGTTCACAGACACCCAAGATAGCGCCTACACCAAAGAAAAGCCCTTCACCTAGAACACGCTCCCGACGCAACTACGAAAAACGCGTAATTCTGCAACGCAAAGCCGGGCAAAACTGGATTTAAACATTAATCATAAACGCTTTACTGGTTTCTAGTTTCAGCAATAAGAATAACGATTTAAGCTTCTTCATGGGAGACTTATCCATGCAACATGCGGACCTAGTGCTGAAAAATGCGAATACCCTAACAATGAACCCTCATGAACCACATGCAGAAGCCATAGCAATCAAAGACAATAAAATCGTTGCTGTAGGAACAAATGAGCAGGTTCAGGCATGGATTGGCAACCAAACTAGAGTGATGAACCTCAATGGAAAGACGGTTGTTCCAGGCTTCATCGACACTCACGTTCACATGAGAGGATTCGGACGCTTCTTGACGACGATTGATCTACGAGAGGTCAATTCCATCAAGAAAATGCAACAACTTCTGCAAGAGCGAGTACAGAAAACTCCAAAACAGAAATGGATTCTCGGGCGAGGATGGGATCAAGAAAAGTTCAAGGAAAAACGTTATCCAACTCGAGAAGACCTCGACGAAGCTGCCCCCACCAACCCAGTGATTTTTACCCGTGTTTGCGGTCACATATGTGTCGTAAACAGTCAGGCACTCGAATTGGCAGATATTTCAAGAGATACTGTAGCACGATCTGGTGGACAAATCGACAAGAACCTTGAAACAGGCGAGCCTACTGGAATTTTGCGGGAAAATGCGTTGGATCTAGTGTGGAATATCGTGCCTGAGCCAAGCGAAGAAGAGCTAACAGAAATATGTGAGCTGGCTTGCCAAAAGGCCGTGGAAGCAGGACTTACAAGTGTCCACTGGTTTGTCCAATCATCAGTTGAAATCCGCATTCTGCAGAGGCTACGTGTGAAAAATAGATTGGCAATAAGGATCTATCTTGTTGTTCCAGTTGGACTTCTTGATTGCCTAACAGATGCAGGTTTACTCACTGGCTTTGGAGATTCCATGATTAAAATCGGAAGCATCAAGATTCTCGCTGATGGTTCATTAGGCGCTCGAACTGCAGCTCTTAAGCAACCGTACAATGATAAACCCTCAACTAAGGGAATGATGCTTTACAGCCAGAAAAGCTTGAATGAAATGGCTCTAAAGGCTCATAGAATCGGGTTTCAACTTGCCATACATTGTATTGGTGACCAAGCGGTGGACATGACACTGAAGGCATTGGAAAAAGCATTGAAAGAAACCCCCAGAGAGAATCATCGCCACCGTCTAGAACACGTTTCAGTCTTGAATGAGAGCCTTATTCAGCGGATGAAAAGATTAGGTATAGTTGCCTCTGTGCAGCCTCATTTTGTTGTATCTGATTTTTGGGTTGTGAAAAGAGTCGGCAAAGCGAGGGCAAGATGGGTCTATCCTTTCAAAACCCTCATCGAAAATGGCATTTTGGTTGTCGGAGGCTCGGACTGCCCAGTGGAACCTATAAGTCCAATACTGGGAATTTATGCAGCGGTAAACAGGAAAGCATTTCAGCAGGAAAGAATCACCGTGGAGGAAGCTATCCGCATCTACACGGCTAATGCGGCTTACGCCTCTTTTGAAGAGAAAACGAAAGGTTCCATTGAAGCAGGCAAACTTGCCGATCTCGTTGTCTTGTCGGATGATTTGGGAGGAATTGAGCCGCGCAAAATTGAGGATGTTAAGGTAGAAATGACCATCATTGGAGGCAAATTTGTTCACCGGATGCCATAGTTGACGATGTCTTCTGTTCTTATTTGGCGCTTCTATATTTTGGAGTCAAGATCCTGCGCACTCTGAAGCTCTTTACTAGAGAGGATACCCTTTATCTAAAACCCGATTATGATAATTCGTAGGAAAAAACCCATGCAGAGCCAAGTCAACAGAGAAATCATCCAGATTCTCCTAGAGATACCCAAGCCCACAACCACAGACGTCAGTGTAGCTAAGATGAAAATCGCAAAAGAACACAATCTCAATAAGATTCCATCAAATTCTGAACTGATAGGTTGTCTCAGACTAAACGAGAGAGAGAAACTGCTTCCTATTTTGCGACGAAAGATCACACGTACAATCTCAGGCGTTACCGTCGTCGCCGTTATGACCAAACCTTGGTCCTGCCCTCAAAAAGAGCCATGTGCATATTGTCCAGGCGGTCCGCCTTATGGGGTTCCTCAAAGCTACACAGGTCATGAACCAGCCGCAATGAGAGGCTTACAAAGCAGCTTCGACCCCTATCTGCAGGTCAAAAATCGGATTCAACAGTTGCAAGCCATCGGACACGTCGTCGACAAAGTAGAACTCATCGTAATGGGCGGAACATTTCCAAGCACACCAAGAGAATATCAAGAAAACTTCGTCAAGGAATGCTTAGACTCCATAACCGGACAGAAATCACATTCACTTGAACAAGCAAAAACAATCGCTGAAACAGGCAGAATCCGCAACGTAGGCATCACGGTGGAAACACGACCCGACTGGGCCAAACGTGAACACGTAGATCACATGTTACATATGGGCGTAACCCGTGTAGAGCTCGGTGTTCAAAATATCTACGACGACATCTACACGCTCGTCAACCGAGATCACTCCGTCCAAGACGTAATTGAAGCCACTTGCTCACTGAAAGATGCAGGACTAAAAGTAGCATATCACCTCATGCCCGGACTCCCAAGCTCAGACTTTCAACGAGACCTACATGCTTTCAAAAAGATCTTCGCGGACTCCAACTTCAAGCCAGACATGATCAAGATCTATCCATGCCTTGTCCTTAAAGGAACCAAAGTCTATCAATGGTGGAAAAACGGCGAATACAAGCCCTACACAACCGAAGAAGCAGCTAGGCTCATTGTAGAAATAAAAAAGGTTGTCCCGCCATGGATTCGAATAATGCGAGTGCAAAGAGACATTCCAGCGTATCTGATCGAAGCTGGAGTGAATCGTGGCAATCTCCGCGAATTGGTTCAACAGAGACTTAGAGAACAGGAGATGCGTTGTCGATGCATAAGATGTCGAGAAGTTGGACACAGATGGCTGAAAGACAGAGTCAAGCCCGATCTAAACAACATTCAAGTATTAACAACCAAAGAAGAGGCATCTGAAGGAGAAGACATATTCATTTCAGCTGGAGATCCAGCAAACGATGTTCTCATAGGCTACTTGAGACTTCGCATTCCCTCTCAGAAGGCACACAGACTTGAAATCAACAAAAAGCCATGCTCAATAATACGGGAACTCCATGTCTATGGTCCTCTGGTTCCCGTTGGAAAAAAAGTGACAGAAGCATGGCAACACAAGGGCTACGGTGAAAATCTCCTCAAAGAAGCGGAACAAATATCCAAGGAAGAATACGACTGCGAAAAGATTGCTGTCACAAGTGCTTTGGGAACGAAACAATACTATGAGCGGTATGGATATAGCTATGATGGACCCTACATGTCAAAAGCTTTACTTAATTAGTAATCATTTGGCTTCATCAATTGCTACGTTAAACGTGAGAAAATTCCGCTGTATCTACAGATTCTGACGCAAAAAATGAATAGTCACATATAGTATAGAGAAAGTCGTATTAGAACACGCTGGAGAAATAATATTGAGTGCAGAATTCCTAGGCTATAAAGGAGAAGCACTACGTCTTCTTAAACAAGCAAAAGCCGACATAGGCGATATAATTCGCGTAATCAATATTGAAGACACCTACGAGGGTATCTTGATTCCTCGTTCCGAATCCGGTGATGAAAAGCATATTGTCATCAAACTGAAAAGCGGTTACAACATTGGCATCCGCATAGCGCCAACAACAAAAATCGAAAAAATCGGCGGAGGAGTCAAGCCAACGTTTACGGCACCGCCGCTTCCAGAACAGAAACCTAGCTTGCCAAAGGTTGCAATTGTAAGCACCGGTGGAACAATTGCGAGCCGCGTAGACTATCGCACAGGCGGCGTTCGACCAGCACTCTCAGCCAGCGACCTCTACAGCGTTGTCCCTGAACTCTCAGAAATCGCCAAGATAGATGCTGAGATTCTTTTCAGCCTATTCAGTGAAAACATCACAGCGAAACACTGGGTGGAAATCGCCAAAACAGTAGCTAAACACATTGAAAATGAAGCTGCAGGTATTGTGATTGCTCATGGAACTGATACGTTGAGCTACACTGCAGCTGCTTTAAGTTTTGCTCTTCAGGAACTTCCAGTGCCGGTTATAATGGTGGCCTCCCAGAGATCAGCTGATAGACCAAGCTCAGATGCCGCTACAAATCTAATTGGCGCAGTCAAGGCGGCGGCTAAGGCGCCTTTTGCTGAGGTAGTGGTTGCGATACACGAAACAATCTCCGATAAGGCCATAATTTTCCATCGCGGAACCAAAGTGCGAAAATGCCACACCAGTCGCCGAGACACCTTTCAGTCGATTAATGTTTCACCGCTTGCGAAAATAGAGAACGATGAATTCTTCATGTTGGTGAGAGATGTTAATAAGCGAGATCCATCGAGAAGCCTCGTTCTGAAGCCCAACTTTGACGAGAAAGTGGCACTGGTTAGGTTCTATCCTGGTTTGGACCCGCAACTCATTGAGTGGCTTGTGGATCAGAAGTATAAGGGTATAATTCTCGAGGGAACAGGGTTGGGGCATGTAGGCAGCTACTGCTTTTCTGCTGTCAGAAACGCCATAGAGAAGGGTGTGTTTGTTGCTATGACTTCCCAGTGTCTTTGGGGCCGCCTAAACATGAATGTGTATAATCAAGGCAGAGACCTCCTTGCATTGGGAGTGATTCCACTCGAAGACATGTTACCCGAGACAGCTCTAGTGAAGCTCATGTGGGTTTTTGGACAAACAAAAGATGTTGACGAAGCTGGGAAACTCATGCTAACTAACATTGCTGATGAAATCTCATTTAGAACCCTCCATGAAGGAGCATGAGAGGAAAAACCATGAGCAAAGACTATTCAAAAATCGGATTGAAAGTCGGACTTGAGTTACATCAGCAACTTGATACTGTAGAAAAACTCTTCTGCTCGTGCATGCCTCAACTTTTCAAAGATGAACCCGAAGTCACATTCCTGCGAAGTCTGCGACCAACCCAAAGCGAGTTAGGACAGATAGACCCCGCTGCTTTCTTCGAGTTTCAGAAAGGCATAAAGATCCTGTATGAGACGAATAAGGAAACAGCCTGCCTAGTGGAGATGGATGAGGAGCCTCCACATGATTTGAACAAAGAAGCCGTTGAGATTGCGCTTATTGTTGCGCTGATGATAAAGGCAAAACCAGTTGATGAAATACACGTAATGCGTAAGACCGTTATCGATGGATCGAACACAACTGGCTTTCAGAGAACATGCGTCATCGCTTTGGATGGAGAAATTGAAGTTGACGGGAAAAAGGTTCCGATTCAGCATGTAGGCTTGGAGGAAGATGCTGCCCGAAAGATGGGTGATGAAAGCTTGGTGATTACGTACAGAATCGACAGGCTGGGTATTCCTTTGATTGAAGTTGCGACTGCGCCTGTTCTTTACTCTCCCAAAGAAGCCGAAAAGGTGGCACTAGCTATTGGCAAGATTCTGAGAGCAACTAATAGAGTTAGACGAGGCTTAGGCACAATTCGTCAAGATCTCAACATCTCTATCCCCAACGGTGCGCTCATCGAGATAAAGGGCGTCCAAGAGCTAGATCTTGTTTCTAAGATCATTGAGTATGAGGTTCAGCGACAACTTAGCCTTCTAAAAATAAAGGATGAACTGAAGAAGCGTGGAGTGAATGAGAAAGATATCAAACAAAAGCTCGCCGATGTAACACCAGTTTTCGAAAAAACAAAGTGTCGAGTTGTGGAAAAAGCAATTTCGAATGGAAAGCAGGTTCTAGCAGTTTTGCTGCCCAAGTTTGCTGGTTTGCTTAAAATCGAGCTCATGCCCGGTGTTCGGCTTGGAACTGAAATGGCAAGTAGAGCACGCTTTTGGGGCAGAGTTGGAGGAATCTTTCACACCGATGAGTTACCTGCTTATGGAATAACCGCAGAAGAAGTTCATGAGCTGAGAAAAATCGTGAAAGCAGAGCAGAAGGATGCTGTGGTCTTTGTGGCTGACAGCTCAGAAAATGCATCCGATGCTTTGAAGGCTGTTGTGGAAAGAGCGCATGAGGCTTTGCGTGGCGTGCCCGAGGAAACACGTGGACCTAATCCAGATGGTACAACACGTTATATGCGACCTAGACCAGGAGCCGCACGAATGTACCCTGAAACAGATGTGCCACCTATTCAGGTCAATGAAGACAAACTGAAAGCTTTGCAGAGTCGTTTACCTGAGCTGCCAAAGCGTAAGATGGAACGTCTGATGGAAGAATATACGCTGAACGAAAAGTTGGCTCGGCAGATTCTGGATTCTGAATATGTTGTGTTATTCGAGGAGGTCGCCAGTGAAAGTAGAGTCTCGCCAACTACCGTTGCAGCTGTCTTAACCGAGACCATGAAGGCTTTGAGGCGTGATGGTGTGGAAATCGGTAAGATACGAGATGAGCAGATTAAGGACTTGTTCAGATTTGTCGGCGCTGGCAAAACTGCGAAAGAGGCCATTCCAGACGTTTTAACATGGTTTTCGAAACATGAAGATGAGTCTGTGGAGACTGCAATTAAAAGCTTGGGTTTGATCATGTTCTCTGAAGAAGAAATCGTGAAAGTTATCGATGACCTGCTTGCTGAGAATAGGCATTTGGTGAAACAGCGAGGGAAAGCTGCGTTTGGGATGCTTATGGGCTTGGTTATGAGAACAGTTCGTGGAAGAGCAAAAGCTGAGTTAGTCAACAGGGTCTTGAGGCGGAAATTGGACGAGTTTCTTGGTAGAAATTCAACCTGATTGAAGCATTGGTGCTTTTAACTCAGAGCTTCTTCGTGTGTACATAGAAGGATAATATGAAGAAAAGATATCCCAGATGGA
>JASFPO010000093.1:0-8062 GCA_050115935.1 Candidatus Bathyarchaeota archaeon
GGATATACATCTGGAAAACTACGTTTTCAGGGCTACTGAGTCAAGAGGTTATTGGAGTCCTCCAAATCTCGGCGTTGTGGGCGCGCTCTCGCACGCACGATTTGAATCTGTGTTGAGTATCACAATACTGCCAACTGTTTATTCACTGTTACTAGATGTAGAAGGAGAAATAATATTCAAGATCATCTATCCATTGATCTTTTCTCTTGTTCCTCTTGTATTGTATCGAATATACGAGGTGCAAATGCGTAGATCTGTAGCACTCTTTTCTGTGTTTTTCTTCATGTCAAGTCCATATGCCTTTTTTGGAGCCGAGCCCCTAAGTCTTGGTAGACAAATGGTCGGAGAATTCTTTCTCGTTTTGTCGATATTCCTCCTAGTGGACAAAAGCATGTCTGAGCAGAAGCAACGAGTGCTCTTTCTGGTATTTGGTGCAGCCTTGGTAGTTTCACATTACGCGCTTTCCTATTTCTACGTTTTTCTGGTCGTTCTCACTTTTCTCCTTTTGCGCAAGTGGCGCTCTCGGAAATTGCTAAGTGCAGTTTCAGTCTTGTTGCTTCTCACCATGACATTTCTATGGTATCTGTATATCTCTGACGCGCCGCTGATAAAATTAACAGAGGATTTTAGACGTATATACTACAATTTCATCGAGGATCTGCTTAATCCGGCGGCGAGAGCTCCGCAATTGTCTACTCTGTCCAGCCCACCTCCGAGTATTGTTAGCCTGATTCATAGGATTGTTTTTTACGTTCAAAACCTTTTGATCATTATTGGAGTTATCCAGCTTATTGCGAAAAGAACGAAGACAGAAATTGACTCGAAATATCGTTTGATGTCTATTATTAGTATGGGCATTTTAGTTTCTTGCCTTGCAATCCCGTACCTTGCAACAAGTTTTCAGCTAACGAGATTCTACGCAATAACAATCATATTCCTATCGCCCTTTTTTGTCTTAGGTGGTGAATCAGTTTTCAATTGGATAACGAAGACGTTGCACGTTTCCCTTCCACGCAAGACGAACGTACTTCAGCTTGTTTCAATCGTTTTGATAATATGCTTCCTATTTAGTGTAGGGTTCGTGGATCATATTGCAGGCACCTATCCTGAATCGCTATCGTTAGACAAGGAAGGAAGAAAAACGTCAGACGACTTAGGTATAAGAATGAGTTATTACGATACCATTATCCCTGAACAGGATGTTTTCAGTGCGACTTGGCTATCAAAACACATGAATACGTCCTCTATAGTATACGCAGACACTGTTTCCAGAGATGGTGTCCTGAATTCCTATGGTTTAATTCCTCTGTACGAGAGCTATTCCATTTTCGCATATTCCGTAGAAATGCGTGATAGCTACGTTTACTTAAGATATGTAAATGTCGTCGAAGAAGTTGTTATCACTCCGAAAGTTTCCAATCTTTCCTTGATTTCCTCTGCCCTAGATTTTTCTAATAAGATATACGCTAGTGGCGCTAGTGAAATTTACTCCTCACCAGGTTGATTGTGTCGGACTGATGCCCGAGTGCAGAGACTGGAAATCGATTGCAGTTGTTAGCTGATCTATTGAGAGTAGAATTATGACAGACATTGTTTCGATAACACGAGCAAAACAGTATAACAAAGCTGCAATCAAGAAGACTATCTACGAAGCTCTTGACCTGCTGAACTACAAGCCAGTCAAACTCCCAAAGAACATATCCATTAAAGCTAACCTTTGTTATTACTGGGATTTTTCAACTGGAGAGACTACCGATCCCCGCGTTGTCTCGGCGGTAATCGATTATATAAGAGAGAGGTGGAATGAAAAAGCTCTAATTACTATTGTCGAGTCCGATGCAACCGCTGTACGAATGAAACATGCATTCAAAATGCTTGGTTACGAAGAATTGGCGGCTCAGAAAGAAGTTCGTTTGTCAAATCTAAGTGAAGAATCCTCAAAGGAAATTGCCGTTTCTTCTGGAGGGTACGACTTTACGTTTCAGATTCCCCAAACGATTTCGAATAGTGACATTTTCTTAAGCGTTCCTAAGCCCAAATACCATGCGACAAAGATATCATGCGCTCTCAAGAACCAGTTCGGTTGTAATCCGGTACGGAGAAAAGTTCTCTATCATCCCAGACTAAACAAAGTTATTGTAGCACTTAATAAAATAATGAAGCCTGACGTCATCTTGGTCGACGGAATTATTGTGCGAGGTCATCTCCCACACAGACTTGGTTTGGTTTTAGCTGGAACGAACCCTCTTTGTACTGATTTCGTAGTAGCGCAAATTATGGGTTTCAACCCAAACGAGATTAGACACATAGAGCTTGCAATAAAGGAGAAAGTCGGAGAAGTAGAAAACATTAGTGTGGTAGGCGAAAGCATCAGTGACATAAGGAAAGATTTCCCAAAAATATCTCAACCTTCAAAGCTGAATAGAATCACCGAAAGGCTGAAACTCTCTTTGTATAACACCTATTTGAAGCTCATGGATGACAATCCACTATATTGAGAGAAACTTTATCTTCGAAGGATGAACCGCAAATGAAAAATGCTAAACTGGGCATTCTTGGTTTTGGCCACATGGGGCAACTACATTTGAAGAATTGCTTGAGGATGAAAAAACTGGAAGTGGCAGTTGCCGATAAATCCAAGTCAGCCTTGCGTAAAGCGAGAGAAATGGGAGTAAAGGAAACATACAGAGATTACAAGGAGCTATTTAAGAAGGCTAATTTGGATGCAGTCATAATAACCCTTCCAAATTTCATCCATAAAGAAAGTGCTTGCTTAGCCGCTGAAGAGGGTCTTGATATTTTCGTTGAGAAACCCTTAGCAAGAACCGCTAAAGAATGTGAAAAAGTAGTACAATCTGCAAGCAAGAACAGTGTAAAACTCATGGTAGGATTTTATCAAAGGTTTATCGATCGGAATCGAGATGTCAAATCTGAGATAGATGACGGAGCTTTTGGAGATATAGAGCTCATTACATTTGAACTAGTAGATAGTGGTCCCTTCTTCCATAGGTTTCCTCCTTCACCTGTGCCTGAGTGGTGGCTTGATTCTAGAAAGATGGGAGGGGGAGTCTTGTTAGATACAGGTTCTCACGCGATAGATTTGATGCGGTGGCTGCTTAACGATAACGCCTCAGTGAAACACGTATATCTTGGCTACCGATTTCGACTTCCATTTGAAGACACCGCAATTTTGCTTCTACAATTCAATGGAGGAACAAAAGCTGCATTAATGGCAGGTTGGTTCACGCCAAGAACCAATCAGAGAATAGCATTCTATGGCACAGCAAAAGCCGCATCGCTAGAGATGTTCAAGTCTGAAATCAACATGAAGCGGGCTGCAAATGAAGCCATAAAGAATGTGATCCGCAAAATTCTGGGGAGAGAGATAGCACCTTTCCCGCTCTCAGAAATTTCTAGAGCATATTACAAAGAAATAAAGAATTTTGTTGATTGTGTCAGAGAAGACAAAGAACCATTAGTTACAGGCAAAGATGGTCTTGAATGTGCAAAAATAATTGATGAAGCTTATCAACTCGGGCGTTCAATGAATTCAGTGGAAACACGCTCATACTAAAGTTATCTGAGATACACTTCTCATGCTTGTGCACAACACTTCTTTGGGTTTATGGAACATCAAATCAGGTCATCGAAGCAAAGTCAAAAGCCATTCATGCTAATAATTTTCTCTGTCAAGGAACTCCACTTATTTTCACCATAATTTCATCATATGTTTTAACCCAGATAGCGTTATCATCTGTGTTTTCCACTATGTCACCTACATCCCAGAGCGAAGCAGTAGGCGGATTACCCGCACCTGCGGCTTCTTTACCGAAACCATTCATGCGTGTCCTCAAACCTTCATCCTGCACGTCGCCTAGGATATTGTTCTCCACCACCAGGTCAAATCGATTGTCCATTATGTAACTAGCTTGCGAACCATGCAGATTGACTCCATATCCACCGTTGTCTGTGCATACAGCCTTGAAATAATTCTGTGTGACTCTTGCCGCTGTGTTAATCTCTATCTCAACACCATCATCATAATTCTCATAGCTTACCAGATTAAACTGGTTGTGTTCTATTGTTGAAGTCGTTTTATCGTGTGATACCCAAACTCCGCTCTTGCCGCTTCCTTGTATGGTTAGGGTAAATGTGTTCTTGCTAATGCTCAGGCCTTCTCCATCAATGTTGAGAATCAAGCCAGTGTTAATACTGTCACGAATTACACCTTCGAATATATTTCCGATGGAACTCCCGTACCCGCTTTCACCATCATAGGTTGTACCTATTTCGATACCGTTGTAGCAATCTTCAACGATAAATCCAGTGATCGTGTTATAGCTTGAAGGTCTTAGTTTGATGCCTGCATGACCAGACGCCTGACAGCCAGAGGCTATAAAACCCGCCAGCGTGTTGTTCTCTACGGGATATTCCCATCCTCCGAGATATATAGCATTGTCCAAATGAGAACCCATGAATTTTCCTCCAACTATTTGATTGTTGTAAGAGGGACCTTCACTTCCACCGATGACTAATGCGCTTCGTGTTTGCGGTCCATGTTCTCCATCAGATATGACGTCGGCAATTTTGTTTCCAGTGGCATTTTCTAAAAGTATCCCGTGAAAATCCTCCCAATCGTGTCCGTATAGATTTTCAAGCACGTTATCGTCGCTGTTGTGAACGTATAACCACGAATTTGGAGAGCCTCTTATTTCAATGTCTTCCACAGAACACTCATAGGCGTAATTCAACTCTATGCCTTGACCAGAGATGACTGCGTTTCCCAGTCCCAATAAATGTGCATTCTTCACACTGTTAAATTTTACAGCTTTTGCTGCAGCATTTGTCTGTTTCAAATGAACATTAGTATCTAGAACTACCGTCACATTTGTCTTCATGTTTATAGTGCTGTCAATTTCGTAATCACTTCCGCTATAGCAAATGAAAACTGAGCCCGCGAGGCCTATAGCAAAGTTGATGGTCTCGTCAGCGTCCATGCTTTCGTAAACTGTTTCTAAGGTTCCATCATTCCTAAGAACCTGAACATAAAGAGTTCCATTATCAAA
This sequence comes from Candidatus Bathyarchaeota archaeon, assembly GCA_050115935.1. Taxonomy (GTDB): domain Archaea; phylum Thermoproteota; class Bathyarchaeia; order Bathyarchaeales; family Bathyarchaeaceae. The sequence goes on from JASFPO010000093.1 coordinate 5,067, forward strand.
CTGATTGACACGAGTATTGGCATTATACTTAATCGTCACGTAAGATGGAATCAAAGCTATCTCCAAGTTGAGACCGGGTAAAATCACTACAAGAGAAAGAAGTGCAGTCAAAATAACCACTCTGAAGAGTAAACGCTTATTTGATCGAGATAACATGCCTTAGGACCTCCTTCTCTACTGTATTGAACCTAACCAGATATACCTTTTACTATAGCAAAATGAAACTACACAAGTAGACGGAGAAGTGTTCATGCGTTTTCCTCATATACAGTTAAGTGAGCGCAAGTATTAAGTCTTACGATATACTCTATAAATATGGGGTTCTGTCCTGAGGGGTGAAAGATTGAACATGTACGAAAACCCTGCAGTGGTGATTGGTGGAGGAGTAAACGGTCTAGGTGTAATCAGGAACCTCGGAAGGAGCGGAGTTGATGTTTACTGTGTAGTTGAAAACAAGAACGAAGCAGTTTACTCTAGGTACTGTAAAGAGTACTTTATATTTCCAAGAGCAGAACGTGGCTCACAGGAATTAATGACGTTTCTGAATCGGTTCAAGCGCAGGCTAAGTAGTGAAGCAGTCCTATTTCCGACATCTGATATTTCCATCCTTAACGTGTCTTCTCTAATAGATGAGATTGATAGTTATCTCGCGCCAGTTTCAAATCCAGAAGTCATCGAAACTCTTGTCAAGAAGAGAAAATTTTATGATTCTCTGATAAAGAAAGAAGTACCACACCCACTCACGCTCTTTCCTGACCTCGAAAACCTCAAAGAAATTGTTAAAAAGGTTTCATACCCAGTTTTTGTAAAACCATCCATGTCACAGACTTTCTTCAAGAAATTCGGAAAAAAAGGATTCGTAGCGAAATCAGAGAAAGAGCTAAATCAGCACATAAAGCTAATGGAGAAATATCAAATCGACGTCATGGTTCAAGAAATAGTGTCAGGACCTCCCACAAACCACTATTTCATTGACGGATATTTAGATAAAAACTCGAGACCCTTGGCTCTTTTCGCCCGTCGGAGGCTTAGAATGTGGCCGCTATCATTTGGAAACAGTACGGCTTGTGTGAGTGTTCCGATTCCTGAGGTAGTCAATATGAAAGAAGCAATAATGGAATACCTTGCTTCGATAGGCTTTCGAGGTATCTTTAGCGCAGAATTCAAGAGGGATCCACGAGATGGCGTTGGAAAGCTTCTCGAAGTTAACGCAAGGAGTTGGTGGTACAATTCTTTTCCTTCGGCCTGTGGAGTGAACATAATCTTAACAGCATATCTTGAAGCAATAGGCAAAGACGTAAAGTCGGTACAAAAATATGAGACAGGAATCAACTTGATTTACTTCACGGAAGATCTGAAGTGGTTGCTAGCAACGTTTGTACAAGGCAAACCTTCCTTTCGAGAATGGCTCTCATCTATAATCGGAAAAAAGGACTGGGTCGTTCTTGCAAAAGATGATCCAAATCCTTTCATCATGAACATTGAACGTGTGGCAGCGGATTTTGCCAACCGAAAAAGAATTAGGTGTTGACAACACAAAAGATGCAATTCTCAAAAATCGCAACAATCTGAACGAGGCGGTTGAATGCATTCGATTCTTGTGAGAAAGGTTATGGTTCCTCTCTACGATTTTGCAACCAGAACACCAACTCGTAAGTATTTGAGAGAGTTGGATGCCTCCCAATGGTTTAGCCTTGAGCGAATCCAAAAGCTTCAAGAAAAGAAGTTGAGGTTTCTAATCAAATATGCATACGACACTGTCCCATATTATCATAAGCTATTTCGAGTGCAGAACCTGAACCCAAATGACATCAAAAGTGTGGATGACCTTGTGAAGTTGCCCATACTCAGTAGAAATGAAGTTAGAGAGGAACCCGATTCGCTGATCTCTAGAGATTATCAAAGGGCAAAAGTGGCACAAGGATGCACTGGAGGCTCTACAGGAGAACCTATCAAATTCTACACAACCAAAGAAAATCGAGGTTGGTCTATGGCTGCAAGATATTTGGCTTGGCGATGGGCAGGATTCGAGATAGGTGACAAATACGCACACGTTTTTGGGTCTCCTCTAGATCGCCCAAGATTTGCATCTCTTAACGACAAACTCCAAGGCACAATCAAAAGACGAATCTTCATTGATGCATATCAACTATCAGAAAAGAAAATGGAGAGTTTCACCCGTCAAATGAGAAGATTCAAACCGAAAATTCTTTACGGATTTGCCGAGGCAGTTTCAACTTTGGCGAAGTTCATTGAAGAAAGGGAAATCAAACCAATTCCCTTAAAGTCCGTGATCATCGATTCTTCGAGTCTTTTTAAACATGAGATAAATACAATAGAAAACGTGTTTTGCTGTAAGGTCTGGTGGAATTATCACAATCGTGAAAATGGCACCTTTGGATCTGAATGTTCCGAACATGACGGGTATCATCTTTTTGCTCAAAATTTCGTGTTCGAATTCACCAACAACGGTGGACGAGTTGCACCTGGAGAAAAAGGGGCCATCGTGATTACCGACCTCACTAACTATGCTATGCCATTTATACGATATGAAGTAGGTGATGTGGGCATCCCATCAGATGAAACATGTTCATGTGGAAGGGATCTACCACTTATGAGAAAATTGTTTGGAAGAACTGCTGACATTCTGGTGTCAGCAACCGGAGAATTAATTGTAGATTTTTTCTACGTATGTCTTGAACGCCTTTTTGAAACTGGCAAAATTAAACAATATCAGATTTTGCAGGAAACTCCGACCCAAATACTCATGAAAATAATTCCTGGCAAAAATCTCACTTCAGCAGATATCAGTTTCATAAAAAAGGCTGTTCTTTCTCTCATGGGTGACATGAAAATTGAGGTCAGATTGGTAGATGCAATAACCACGAACTCTTCCGGGAAACGCCAAACCGTAATCCGAAAGTTCCCAATAGAATTCTCGAAATGAAGTCCTTATTTCATCACTAGAATAGATCTGATTTGTCGCAAAATTGATT
>JASFPO010000094.1:0-8034 GCA_050115935.1 Candidatus Bathyarchaeota archaeon
TACCTTATGACCTCTATCCTTTTGAATCCGAACAGTTGGTTCAAAATGCAGGTTTGCCGCCATAGCCCAGTTAATCATAACTGCCGAAGTAATGAAGAATGCAAAGCCCAATACTGCAAACTGAACGGCGAGATCTGACCATTGAAACCTGCCGATATCTAATCCAGCCACAACAGGTATGGCTATCAGTACTGTGAGATTGCTCACGCGCATCAATATCTCATCCCACAATTTGGAGCCCTCTCTTTTTCTCTTAAGTCTTTGAACAAGAAGCTCAGGGTTGAGCTTGTACTGAACAGCTGTGCTGACAGCATAATGCATGAAAGAGACACAAAAAAATATCCACGGTCTAGGCCCGACAGCATGGCCAGCGGAAATGAAGAAAAGAATCATTTGTAGAGCAAGCATTACACTGGCTAGCAAGAGTGACTTGATTCCAGCCGCTCTAAGTCTCTTGTTGTCTATTTCTGGCACGACTCTAGTTTGTTCTGCCTCTGACTTAAGATTTGCGCGGATGTAACCGCTTTAGCTTTCTTCTTAGAGGACAATGAATAGCCATCCGCGCGGTGTCATAATGATGCGAGCGCTCTCATGGAAAAATCTCTCCTTGGTATAAATGCGCGTTCGCAATCTGGAAGAGAGACCTAATCCACACGAAAATCTAGGTGATCACCAAACTGGTCACATTTTCCCAGAATGTTAAACTGGAGTGCCCAGTCCTATAGTAAAGTGTGGAAGAAACGGGCACGCATTAGAAAATGGTGGAGGTTGAAGGAGGCTAGCATGTGTGGCTGTCTAACCGTTCTGTTCTGAGCTGTTCACTCCTTTCTCGCTCCCGTGCACAATCACATGTGTACTCCAACAAGCGATGAAGCCTAAGCGTGCCCAGCTGACCAATCGATTCCCATCATTTCGCAGAAGAAGATGAAGGAGAGTTAGAAGCCAAAATAGAGAAGGCTCACAGAAACCTCTCTTTTACTCTTCCTTTCAAAGGAATTGGTATAGCAGCCCATTTGGAATCGTCACAGCCTTGTTCAGATCAGTTCTGAGATCGGAAAAGACAGGTTATCGTTGAGAAATGGGAATCGCTTGTCTTGAGCAGAAAAAACGAGCGGGGATTTTGGACTGGAGGTTATTTCTTTAGATTTCGTATTTCTGTTGGTTGCATGGATCTTTCCAACGACATTTTGCTTGGTCTCGGAATGCAGTCTTGAAGTCGCAATGTTCTCTGAGATTGCATTTCGGAAGGTTAGATTTTTTGTTTGACATGTCGACTTGCTTTAGCTAGAAGCTTTATTATGAATTATGAATCCAGAATTCAGTTTCACAATCAAACTAATGCGCACACCTGTCTTCTATGCACCTAGGCACATGCAACTCTACATGCGCACTCTCTCCAAATAAAAAGAGAGTGGATTGGGCGTAGCCGTTATCAGAAGCAGTGGTCAACCGTAATCTGAAGCGTTGTGAGATCTGCGTTCATATGGAATACGTGTCCCATGTCGTTTTCATCATGACCCCAAGTATAATGCGCTTCCATTTCTATATCATTGAAGACAAGAGTATCCAGTCGATGTGTAACACGGTCTCCCATGACTCGGATGAAAGTCGTCCCCGCTATCAGCTCAGCTTCTTCTTCAGTCAAGCCATCGTCTACATCAACGCACACATTGACATCCACGTTCTTCATCCCGTTGACAACAGCCTTGAACTCAGCCACATCTGTAGATGCTTCTTGGTCCTTTTCGGTTCGTGCGCCTTCATATGTAGCCCAAGCATATGCCGCAAAAGAAACAGCGATTATTGCAACTAATGCTACCATTAGCAGTTTCTTTCTCATCTTCTTCACCAAACAAGAAGAAGATCAAGGAGGATTTTAGTTCTATGCATTAGAACAGAACGTTCTAGAAATTGGAACAGTAAACAATGTGCGTGCATTGTCCTAGGCATCTTGAGGATTGCGAGTCGCGTGCCATCGCTGGGGCTTTTTCCTTGGAGACCATACTACACGTAATATCGTTTGTCTTTTGTCTTCTTCACTTTGCTCAGGAAACCTCCAGCAACGTAGATTAGCCATTGTTGTTCCTGCATGTCGAACTTGGCCTTTTCAATTGTCACGGCGTTTTGTTTCGAGGTGGCTCCTGCTTTTTCAAGTTTGTTAACAATTCTTTGACGCATTTTGAATTGAATCCCGGAGAGAGTCAAATCATGTATCCTTCTTTTCTGTCAACTTCACATATTTACGTTTTGATAGAATTGCCAAGATAACAAGACAAAATGCGTTGAAATCCATTTTGCCAATTATTCTCAGTGAGAATTCTACCTACTATAGCATATTACACTTAGTTACATATTAAACTATGCACGCAAAGACTGCAAAATAACTGATCTGCGCGCGCGATAATTGCGTCCCATTTGTACCACTGGATTACAGCTCGACGTCGTCCGCGCAAATTTTCGATTGGCTCATCAATTCGCTACACGCACGATACGTGGATTCTCGCTACCATTTATAGGGGTGCAAACATTACTGTACCCGAAGAGCCTTCTTTTGTTGCAAGGGTTGTTCCTACTGCACAACTGAAGTTTTTTCGAGGCTGAGAAATGAGTCAGATGAATGTGTATACATATCGAACCGCCGTGAAAGTCAATTGCAGAGCGTTCATCAGTGATTCATTGCACACAAAACAAGAGAAAAATCGAAAGAGGTGAATTCATATGTCCCAAAAAACGATGTTTGAAATTAAATGTACTGAATGTGGTAATTCTGCTACTGTGCCCTTCAAGCCTACAGCTGGAAAACCTGTTTACTGTAAAAGTTGTTACTCAAAACACAGACCCAAACAGCGAAACGCGGCTGGCTTAACCCAAAGGTTTAATATGAAAAATGCATGGGCGATACGCGGAGATGACTGGCGAGGGCAAAGAGAGGAAAGCCACAGCATTTTCTGACTGTCCCGACTCCTAGGCACATCCTGTAGGCGCGCGCAACATCGCGTCTTTCATAGAAAGCATCATATTCTCCTCAATTTCCAATAAACGTTGCGACCACGCCGTTCCCGAGTTAATCCAATTTCATTTTCAAGTTTTCTAGCCCATGTATAGCATAGACGAGTTTGTTCGATTTCACCCTTCTTCTTAAGTTGATCCCAAGTGAGTCCGTCCTTTTCTCCTTGTAATGCTTTTTCCACTTTTGCTCGGAATTCTATGTATGCATGTCTTCTCATCCTTCTTCTCTCAGTGACTCCCCTACTCGGACCAGATTTATTAGTTTTCAACCTCCCTCGATTCTGCACAAAATCTATGTTGTGTGCACTTCAAATTACCAAGGATGGGAGAAATTCGATTTTGATAAACTGAAGATGTGCGCGAGCGACTCCTACTCGCTATATCTCCCGAAGTCCAAACTAATAGTCGCCTTTTCGTCTCTCTTGATATACACAGATTAAGGTAAGTTAGCGCACTATCCACGAATTGAATTCACAGGGACACACTCTTCTTGAATTTCTGGCGCGTCTTATTCAAGTTCTTTTCGTCTTGCTTCTCGTCTTTTCTTTTGTCTTGCTTGTCGTCTTTCCTTATCGCCCCAAGCTTCTTGTCTCTCTTCCAGTTCCATTCCTCGTATCTTCTCTCTTCTCGCCTCTCGTTGCTCCGCTTCGCGCTCCCCTATTCTCTTCTCTTCCTTCTCAGCTTCTTGTCTCTCTTCTCTTCCCATCTCTTTTCTCGCTTCTCGCCTTGCTTCGCGTCTCTCTGCTTCTCCCCTAGCTTCTCTTGTCGCTTCGGTTTCCATGGCTTGCATCTTTTCTCTTCTTGCTTCTCGTCGCTCTACGTCTCCGAGCAGCGCTAATTTCTCGTTGTAAAAGTGAGCAGCTATATTCACTATATCATTGACTCTTTTGCTCACAAATTCATTATGTTCAATGTTTTTCTTAAGGGAAGCAGCACGGTCGGTGAGCCCTTTCTTCTCCGCCTCTTCTTTTGCTTTCTCCGTCACATGTATGGTCTTCGACACGAGGTCTTGGATAACTTTGATATGTCTACCCCGCTCCTCTGGGTTCTGAGTAGCCTCAAAAATGGCCTTATCCACTGCCACTCTGTATTTCCATACAGCTTCTTGGTGATTTCCATCCTTGACACTTGTTTCTGCTTCCTCGAGGAGGCGCTCAAGATCCTTGGGGGATATGGCTGCTATAGGATCGTTAGGCAGCATACGTTCGAGAACAGCAAGCAGTTTCGCATCGCCTGCACATAGCTCCTTCAGTAAATCTTCTTTTTTCTGCATAAAAACCATCACTCTACTTTATTGTTTGAACCACTCTAACTTAAAGTCTTGCACTCTTAACCTTTGCAAACAACACTATCTCACTTCTTATCTCTAATGTGAACAAGAAATAAGGTATTGCGCGCGCCCACTCTCTCAAATGACATAGAGCAGTATGTAGGAGACTGCGTATACACAAATGAAGAGCGCCCCAGCTTTTCTGTCAACTTTCTGTCGCATAGCCAACGCGAACAGTACCACGGCAGAGGCAACTATTGAATATGAAGCAAGCAAGATGGACTTGCTGGCGGATTCAACAAAAACTGGAGTTGGGAAGAAGAATTGTCCTATCGAGATGGAAATCGTGGCGTCGACAATGCAACTTCCAATGATGTCACCTATTGCCATTTCATACTGTTTTTTCCGGATTGCGGTCAAGTCCACAACAAGTTCAGGAAGCGACGTCCCAAGGGCTAGTGCAAAAAAACTTATGAAGAATTCCGGTATTTGCAGCTCTGTCGACAACAAGATAACAGATTGAACCACAGCTATTGCTCCAATAGCGACTCCCATAAAGCCTAGAGCTGCCAACAACAAATGGAATATAAAATGGCGCCTAGTTTCGGTCTTACTATGCCTGTGGAAGATGTCCTTCGCTTTTGCGCGAGCCTCTTTCGCCGTCAACTTCCATATTATGAAAATGAAGATTGGCCAACTAGCAATGAGCAGAAACGCTCTCTCTCTCGTAAACCCAACTAGAGCTACGAAAAGCGCTGATGTGAGAGCTAAAACCTCGAAGGTGCCCATAACTGTGACCTCTCTTCGAGAGACCTTGAAACTTCTCCCCAAGATGGCGATGAGCCCCAAAACCAATGTGATCTGAGTCAAGATAGATCCAAAGGAGTCTCCCACATTGATGTCCCCGTGGCCACTTGAGCAGGCAACGATCGAATTGGCCATTTCTGGCAGATCTGTACCAATAGACACTAAGACGAGCCCCACCATCAGCGATGAAACTCCTAAGGCTGAAGCAACGTGGACGGAGTGTTCAACAGCCTTGTCACTGGACAAAATCAAAAGCACCATTCCCGAAACAAGCACAGCTGCTGCGAAGACTATTCCAAATACCAATAAAGACAACTCTGCCCTCTATGTTCCAGCTATTCTATAAAGCCATATTCACAAAACCCTCAAGCAATGTGTGCGTGCATTGGAGAAATCTAGGCGGCGCTAGAAATCTAACTGTTGAGTTGAATAGGTCACTTGAGTTCCCAACAGAACTTCTAATATTAGTTTGTGGCGCAATACCTCAACAAGGTCTGTTCTTTCTATGGCGTCTTCCAAAGCATCAAGTTCTCTCTGCACAGACCTTCTCATCTCCTCGTTGATTTTGGTTTTTCTCATTTGTCTCTGATATAATTCGTCTGCCTCTCCTCTAAGTCTCCAGTAACGCTCTAGCAAAGATTCTCTTTTGATCCTCTCCATTATTCACACCTCATTTTTTTGATAGGTTCTTTTGGTTTGCCTTGACTTCTATGGTATCAACTTGAATTAGTAATTTTGCGTGTCGCGCTCTCAGAATCTATCTTTTTCAAAAGTTTTTCAAGGATCTTTGCTTTCGTTCTCGATTCCCGTTCTGAAACTGTGTGCCCCATTGGGCATGTTTCATCAACAATGGCACCTTCGTTTGCCAGATATACAACTGGATAGAGATAGCATCCCAAGGGTTTCTTCTTATAGACTCGGCAACTCTTTTCAGCGCAACTGTATAAATAGCACTACCCGTCAACATTTCTGAGCCGAGTCACACCATCTTCTATATGTGCGAATTCCACTCGGCGATAGCCCGCTTCCTCTAATCTTCTGATGTCATCGCTTGAAAGCTCCATCTCAGTTTTCTCACAGCATTTTCCACAATTTGAACAACGCACGAAAAGCAGACCCCACCAACACATCATAAACCCAAAGAAAACCAAGTTATAGCTGTTTTGTCAGCCGCACCTACGCCCTTATAAGGTTGGAAGCAGTATTATGATATGCTTAGAAAGGCTAACCTTTTATCCTTTAGGCTGATCCTACCGAATAACTGGATCTTTTCTCGGCACATCAAAGAGATGAACACGATTGAATAGTTCAAGAGTAGATGAATTGGACAAAGAGAAAGCGAAGGCGAGAAAGACGATCAAACTCCCAGCCAACGCCAAGCCAACGTCGAAATCAAACATGAATCCAGCTAGTGGGGGAGATCGAGCTGACTCTTGGTATTTTACTCACACCTAAAGAAAAGCGCAAAACAAGAGAGAAAAAGGAGAAGAGGGCGAAAAGAGGGTAGGGGAAAATGGCAAGGAGAGAAAGGCGCAGCAAAATGCCAAAAGGTGCCCTTCTACTATCCCCCCTCATTTTGTTCTTAACTGCTTAGAATTCTTCAAGCCGCGCTGTTTTTAGGTCCCTTTCGTTTTCTCCGCAAAAGTCGCACTCCCGAGGCCTGTTCATACACAAAGATATTTACAAGTACAATGACCATTAGTGTTTGTGGTGCACTAGATTGATGAAATGGGAGTACAGAGTGATGCCGCTCAAGACAAAGGTTCGCGTAGATCATTTCGCAGCAGAAAAAAAGCCCACAATAGAAAGCATCCAAGACGAGCTAAATATTTTAGGCAAAGATGGATGGGAACTAGTGAGCGTTCAGAATATCCGCCTAGAAGATGGTAGACTATTTACTGTTGCCTATCTTAAACGGCAAAAACGTTAGCTTACAGTTCTGCACGCGAACATGACTTTCTAGACGTAGTATCGTTGGTTTTGCGTCTTCTTTACTTTGCTCAGGAAACCCCCAGCAATGTAGATTAGCCATTGTTGTTCCTGCAAGTCAAGCTTTGCTTCTTCAGCTGTCACGGCCTTTTGCATCGACGTGGCTCCCACTTTCTCGAGTTTGTAGACAATTCTTTGACGAATTTTAAATTGAATTCCGGAAAGAGTCAAATCATAAACCCTCCTTATATGCTAATTTCACAAACACCCACGTTTTTAGTAGAATAGTCAAAGATAAAAGACAAAATGCGTTGAAATCCATTTTGCCCATTATTCTCAAAAATTCTATCTATAATATAATACACTCGGTCACTTATTAAGATATGTGCGCGTGCGATATGTATGATCTTGACTGTTGCACAACAAAAAAAGGGTTGCACGGCTTATCATGGCCGTTTCGCCTTTTATACGTGCGGATACAACGCGCGTACATGAACATCGTTTAGATCAGGCTTTGACTAGCTCTCCAATCGCGAATCTGTTTCCAACTCTTGTTACTTTGAACTTCACGTGTTCTCCTCGGCTAGTGTTTGGCACGAATATTATGAAGCCCTCAATTTTTGCGATACCATCGCCTCTCCTGCTTATATCCTCGATGTCTGCTTCGTATTCGTTGTCAAGTTCAACTGGTTTCTTCACGTTGAATCTAGGCCCGTTGTTTCTGTATCCATATGACATTTTATCACCTCGTTAGATCTTTCAGCTGGAATCGTCCTGAAAAACGTAAAACCGTAGTAACCGTTCTACCTTCTTCGGAAAACACCTAACTGTCTAACAGGTGATACACAAACGCGCCTTATTAGTCTTCGCATGTGTGTCTAAAGCCTAACAGGCAAACGGTTTAGCGCAAGGTTAGTTGAGAACTCTGTTAAACGTTCTCACTACAATATCTCAGAGCATATTGCTTGTGATACCGCAGGTTCTTCCTTAGAGGCTGCCGAATGCCTGAAGACACGGTA
>JASFPO010000095.1:0-7951 GCA_050115935.1 Candidatus Bathyarchaeota archaeon
ACAATTGATGTTGCCTTCTTCTCAGAATCCAACTTATCTGCGTTAATCTCACCTACAACTCGAACGGACAAACCTGGACCTGGAAAAGGCTGTCTCTCCGAGATTTCTGAAGGAATTCCAAGATGACGCGCTACCATGCGAACTTGTTCCTTGTAAAGCGAAACGAGAGGCTCAACAACCTCAAAGCCATAGCGTTCAGTTGTGTTGATCCCTATCTGTTCAAGTACATTGTGCTGCGTTTTAACGCCTCCAGTTGTTTCCACAATGTCTGCCTTAATGGTTCCTTGAACAAGGATTTTGCAGCCTTCCTTCTCAGCGGTTTCACCTAAGACTTTGTAGAAAGTCTCACGGAACACCTTTCGTTTTTCTTCTGCATCCTGCAGACCTTTGAGCGCATTCAGAAACCGTTTCTGAACGTCTAATATCTTCATTGGAAGCTTTATAGGCGGCTGAGAAACCAAATCCGTGACGTGTTGAGGTTCATCTTCCCTCATGAAAGCATCATCTAAGATGACGCAGAGAAGGTTGTCGCCAATTGCTTGATAGGTTAAAACAGCGCTTGTTACGCTGTCAACACCGCCTGAAACTGCAATTAAGGCTTTGTCATTCCCGATGAGCTTCTTTATCTTCGCCACTTGATTGTTACTAAATTCTTCAGGATTGAAAGCTTGCATCTAAACAACCTCACCTTAGTTTTTGGCTGTTCTCTTAATTTAAAACATTTGTCGCTTCAAGGTGACCTCATGTCTCATGTGATTTGGACTTCTGGGACTATTCTCTATAGTATTTAACTATCCATTCTTGGAGGTTTCCGGCTTCTGAAATAACCCTCTTGAATACAACAGCCTTCTTAACAGAGTTAGGGGGACATAAATTACGAAAGTTGTTCCAAGATGCGTAAGATGCGGTTCTGCTCTGCTCCAGATGAACATCCACGGCTTAGTTTACTTTTTTTGTCCCAACTGCGGCTATGAAACAGTCTTCACCGGTTTCCCCCCAGTGGACAGCTGGAAAGAAAACACCTAGAGTTGACCAACCTTAGCAGTCTCGCTCGACAAGAATCATAGTTTGTCGTTTCTGAACATATTTCGATTTTCGTAATATTTCCATCGTTAAAGCATATGTCTTATAGTTGCAACTTCTAGAATTAAGTAGTATACAATCGAAACCTTGGGGCTGCAAATGAAAAAGAGCCTTGTCGTTTGGATATTTGGTTGCTTGACTTTCTTCGCAGGCTTGCACACTTTCGATGCGGTACTATCCCTCGCATCAGACAACAGCAGTCCAGGTGCACTTCTGCAACTCTACCCGTTCTATGACAAAATCTATGAAATCATTGGAGAACTAGATGCTGTAACCTATTTTTGGGTTTCCCTACTTTCAACACTTGCCTTAATGGGGGTCACATTTTCCTTGGCCTTTTATGATCCAATCTTGGCCTATGTCAAGAAGGTGGTTTCAGAGACCAAGATTGACGAAACTCAAGCTGACCAGAAGCTTGATCAAGAACTCACCGCGCTATCAATGATTAATGAGTCTTTAACTAACCATAGCATACTCTTGAAAAGTGTGAAGAGTGAATTGGGTACTCTCAAAGACGGTGTCAGCGTACTGAAGATTGACATGACAAGGCTAAGGAGCAAAATTGGAGGCCTAGAAACCGACCTTGCCAAGCTAAGAAAGTGTCCTGCATGTGGAAAGGATGTGTTTCGCCAGTTCAAGTTTTGCCCTCACTGTGGAGAAGAACTGTCTCTATACGTACTTGTGCGCAGATTGCCAAAACAAGGTTCAGTGTTGGCAAAGAAAGTTCCCAACACAACTTAAGATTTCAGATGTAGATCTTGCATGAATTCAGATTCCTTAGTCCGCTTGAGCGCACGCGCACAAACGCGAAAAACAAATGTCAGCAAAATCTTCGGAAACGCGGGTGTTTTATAAGCTAGTTTCTTTAGTGTATATGTTTCAGGTTGGCGAGCTGAACGAATTGTCGGAAAAAAAGACTGTTGTCAGTAAAAATTGTCGGGATGCCGTCAAGAGATTGCATGAAGTTATGAAGTTATTGGACATAGCCAAAATAGACTTGAACTACAAAGAGAAGCGCTTTTCGATAGCAATTGCCTTTTTTACGCTTTGGATTGGATTTGCGTTTGCTGATTTCGTTGCAGCGACTACAGTGGTCTATACAATAGGCCCTGCTACTGGAACGAAGACGGAAAATGTGTTTTGGAATCCCGCAGGAGCAGATTTCATGAACTTCACATGGTTTGGCCTTGCGCTCGTCATAAGCGTGGCTTTTTCGTTGATCTCCCTTTACTATAGTCGAGCCTATTCTTTGTCTCGAACAGCGGCAAGAAAAAAAGTTAAGGAGATGAACGAAACATTGAGAGAAGCTAAAAGCGCCATACTCGAAGTCTGTCCAATGGAACTTTGGTACAGTGGTGAGGCATAGTATCAAAGCCTAAGAACTTCACTAATATGCGTGTCCTCTAACTATGGCTGTATGTGGTCGTAGTGTTATATTACGAAACCGCAATAGAATCTATATTTGAGTTGCATGATTCCTATATTGAGGAGACGCTAGAATGAGTTATCTTATGTATAGGAAGGAGAAGTGATGAAGAAATCTGTTATCTTGATAGCGACATTGACTGTTTTGATGGCTATCCTTGGTGTTGCCAATGTGGCGGTTGCTTACAAAGCAAAGTTGAATTGCCACCATGAGCCTGTGTTGAATCTTGTGCCAGACAGAGGGTTTGCATCCACCACCATAGTGGGCTCAGGATTTTCATCCAGTTCAACGATAACAGTGACCTGGGATGGAATGCCTATTCCCACGGTTCCAAACCCGCTAATTACTGATTCATACGGCAACTTCACAGCCATGATCACTGCGCTAACTCCAAATGACCCTGGACCTCACATAGTTAACGCAACCGACGAGTGGGGACATAGCGCATGGGCAACTTTCACTGTAGTTGACATGACGGGACTGGAAGGACCCGAGGGGCCACAGGGTGAGATTGGACCCCAAGGTGAAACCGGACCAGCAGGATTACAAGGACCTAAAGGGGATAAAGGTGACACTGGATCACAGGGATCGCCAGGTGAGCAAGGACCGGAAGGACCACAAGGACCTCAGGGAGAACAGGGTGCGCCAGGACAAACTGGAGCAGAGCCCTTAGGGTTCGTCGCTGCAATTGTCATCGCCTTAATGGTAGCTATATTCCTGATAGCTTACGCCATGGTCAGAGTATAATCCTAAAGCGCGCGCATGTTGGTGGGGGAAGAGTAAAGAGAAATTGCGCTTCGGGGATTCATCCCTTAGTGTTTGTTATTGGGTTTGGGGTAATATTGTAAGTGGGTGTGTATATCTTGGTGTAGTTTATGGTTATCTCTCGTACCTCTCCTTCTGTGTCCCCTATCTTCACATAATCCCTAACCATAAACGGTTTCGATATCATGATGTAGAGACCAGCCAGAAAGTTACTCACAGTTTGTGTTGAAGCAAAACCAATGGCAGCTCCTGTTAAGGCGGAGACTCCAACGAACTACTCTGTAGGCATGCCGAAAAATGATAGAAGGGCAACCACACCAGCGGCGAAAATGACAATTCTAGCGGTTGGCTTGAAAGCGTTCTCGACATGTTGGTCCAATCCTAATCTTCTTGCATATCTAGCAATCGCCCTACGGGTTATTCTGTCCGCAACAAACATTCTGATAAGGACAATTGCTCCAATAGCAATGAGCAGAAGATTTTCAGATGTCAAGAGATCCTGAAACATATGGTTTTCTCCTTCCAGATTTATGCGTTTCTAATGGTTGATTCGTATTGAACACAAAAACGGTTTACTGGGATATATCAACGTTTCACTGCTTCACAAATGATAGGTTTCAATAATAGTGAAGTGAGTCTGCATATAAGTGTGGAAAACCAAATCCATCAATTTATCCAAGATCAGATTCAACGTTTCTTTATTCCTGAGACAAAATCTTCAAACCATTGTTCTGCCACATCGAGAGGCAACAGTTGCGGCGGATGTTTAAAGGCATAAGCGGAAACACTGAGAAGGGCACCTGCCACCTTGCGATCTAAAGCGATCTTAGTTGCCCTAATCACGTCAAACAAGATTGAGCCAGCGTTAGGTGCATCCACTGTGCTTAGTCGCATATCTAAACGCATTGGAACTCGTCCAAAGTATAAGCCTTGAATCCAGAAGAAACTGTCTCGTCGGTTTTTCAGAAAATCTACATAGTCAGTTGAGCCAGCCACCACTGCGGCCTTGTAGGGCAAGGTCGTTTCCACAGATTTGGTCTTCATGGATCTCTTCACTTCTCGTGTCCGTTCCAGAGTGTCCAGCGACTCCGTTCCCCCACCGACATCAAGCTGATAGGTTTCAGATATCCTAACACCTCTCTCAGAGAGGAGCTTGAGCAAAGTCTTGTGAAGAATTGTGGCGCCTACTTGGTCCATTAAGTCATCACCGACCAAAGGCAATTTGGCATCTTCAAAGCGTTTGTTCCAAGCAGCGTCGCCAGCAATAAGACTTGGCGTCGCGTTTATGAGAGCGCAACCTGCTTGAAGTGCGTGTTCTGCGTACCATCTAGAGGCTTTTGTGGCCCCGCTTGGGAGCAGATTTAACAGGATATCAGCTTTGCTCTCTCTGAGTTTCTGAGCTACATCCGATTCGGGTGATGGGCTGACTTTAACTATCTCTTTAAGGTATGCGCCTACTCCGTCTAAGATGGGGCCTTTCAGAACTGGCACATTTAACTGTGGCACGTCAGCGAATTTTGAGGTGTTGTTGGGCGGTGCGAATATGGCTTTCGACAGGTCTTTTCCAACTTTTCGTTCTTCGATGTCAAAGGCGCACACCAATTCTATGTCTTTGGGATGGTATTCTCCGAGGTGAAGATGTCTTAGGCCTAGTGCTTCCTTTTTGTTGTCGGCTTTTTTGTAGAATTGGATGCCTTGAGCAAGAGCTGAGGCGCAGTTTCCGACGCCTACTAGTGCAACTTTGATTTTTGCCATCTTTTTCACCTAACTCTATCGACCTTTGTGTGTAGGAGCGCACAGATATCTGCTGTTGCCCTAGTTTTATAATATTTGGGCTATTTGAATTGATGAGTGTCTACCTGAGTTTTTTCTCGAATTCCTTCTGTTCGAAGACGGTTTGGTATCCTGCCTTTTTGTAGAGCTTGATTCCTTTTTGATTTGTTTTCGGGGTTCCGACAAGAGAATGGTGGCATCCGTATTCCTCAAGGGTTCTGTGTATCTCCATGATTAGGAAATATGCAATTCCCTTTCTTCTATGCTCTGGGAAAACCCCTAATGGACCAAGTACTCCTACAGATGGTTGATGTTTCCATTTTGGTATTGAAGCGCCAATGAATCCAGCTGGCTTACCATCAATCAAGGCTACCCTGTGACATTCTGGAGGAGAACTCATTTTAGGTGATTGGAGCCATTTGAGGATTTTTTCACGGTTTGAAACGAGCGGGTCCCATTTGTGGGTTTCTTTGTCTTCTGGTGTTGATGCATAAGCTCTCAGAAAGAACTCAGCTATCTCTTCCCGCGTGTACTTGTCCCAACCAACAGTTTGGAGATTAGGGATGGGGGGCAAAAGATTGTGAGGCTGACTGATATCAGCTATCAGGATGACTCCTTCTGGACCTTTTTGTTCAAACCTACATCTCTTGTAAAGATTGACATGCCATGATGCTGTCTCAGGTGAACCGTAAGGATATTTTAAAATGTATACTGCCTTTCGTAGATTCCTTTCATGCAAAAGACGTAAGGCTTCTCTAACAAGCGCTTCGCCTGCGTTTGTGTTTCTTTCTTCCAAGGTAATTGCGGGTTCCCATCCTCTGAAAACTGCCGCTCTATCTCCACGCCAGTATCCGCATCTGACTCTAAGAGCACCAATGGTCTTTGAAACTCCTTCTATTTTGGCAACAAGAAACAGGGAGTTTGGTTTTCCGAAGTTTTGTCGGAGTTCTTGAAGTTCTTCCTTGCGGTTGTAGTCAAAAGGTTTGTTCTCTCTGAACCAATGCAAATGGTTCATACCGTTGATCCAGGCTTTCTTGAATTCTCTCCAGGATTGAGTTTGGCACACTAATATCGTCATTTTGTGGTTCTCATCTAACGCGCATGCTTAAATATGCATGTCAGTTTTCCTGGCAAATTTTCTTCGGTTTCTTTTGAATTTCCTTTTGCAACTCACGCTGCAGAAATAGTATGTATCTCCTTCATGAGTGATCTTAAACTTGGAAGTCCTTTCATCCAGGACCGCACCACAGACAGGGTCTCTAGGCATTGACTTATCCTTCTCTTTCACAATCACAAATGCGTACATATAAGCATTGGCATTTGGGACTCTCACAATGGAAGTCACTAAACAGCGATATTCTTCACTTCATGTGAGTACAAAAGTTTTTATCCGACTGCTTCAGAGAGGTAGAGCGAGCATTTTGGAGGTAGATCTAAAATGGGAAAGTCTGGATTCATAGTTAGATTCTACGACAAGACCTATGAGGACAAGAGCATAGAAGATCTTTGCAAGGCACCTGTTTCTGCAATAACGGGAATCAGCGAATCAGACGCATTAGTCCTGAAAGCAGCTTTCCGAATCAACACAGTTGAAGATCTTGCTACAAACAAGTATGTGAGACTCGCTCAAGGAATTAACAGTTTGTCAGAATGCTCCGTCAAGATTCCCGACCAAGAATTCGAATTAAAGGCATATGAAAAATTAGCAAAGAGACCCGCCTCAGCGATCTCTGGAATCTCTGATGAGGATGCTGCCCTTCTCAAGAGGATTCTCGGAATCGATACCATTAAGGAGTTAGCTGAAAACAAGTACGTCTTGATAGCCCAGACAACTGTCGCGATGGCTTCAATGCTACGGATTCTGAGGACCGCTGGAATCTTGTAAAGAGTAAGCCTGTTCTGATGGCTTCTTTTCTCTCCAAGGTTTCGCAAAGGCTTTGACAAGCGTTCACTGACAACGTGCTGCACGCGCGTTAGTTGAATAATGCTTTAAAGCTTGAAAAATCGATAGAGATTCGGAGAACTGAAACCTTTGAAGACCCCAGACAAATTTGAAACTGTCAACGAATTAGCTAAACGAAGAGGCTTTTTCTGGTCGTCCTTTGAAATTTACGGTGGAGTAAGCGGCTTTGTCACGTATGGCCCTTTAGGCGCTATATTGAAAAAAAGAATCGAGGACAAGTTCCGAGCATTCTATATTCGGCCGCTCGGCATTTCTGAAATAGAATCTTCTGTGATCCTGCCCGCCAAAGTGTTCGAGGCTTCAGGTCACGTTGAACACTTCAAAGAGCCAATGGTTGAATGTGGCAAATGCAAACGCAAGTTTAGGGTCGACCACTTGCTGCAAGAGTTTGCTGGAATGAGCGACACTGAAACCGAGAAGCTCAACCCCCAACAACTCGTAGATCAAATCAGAAAACACGAGATTAAATGCCCTGAATGCAGTGGAGAATTCGGCGAAGGCAAACAATTCATGACTATGTTCTCCACAACCATCGGTCCCTACTCCGACGCAATTGGCTACGGTCGCCCAGAAGCGGCTCAAAGCATCTTCGTGGAATTCAAGCGCTTATACGAAAACACCCGAGAACGCCTACCTTTCGGCGTCGTACAAATTGGCCACGCTCTGAGAAACGAAATCTCGCCAAGACAAGGTGTCATACGGCTGAGAGAATTCACCATTGCAGACGTCGAATTTTTCTTCGACCCAGAAGAGCCCCAGTGTGCATTGGTCAAAGATGTGGAAAATGAGAAGCTTGGACTTCTGCTCGCTGAAGCTAAATTGAAAGGCGAAAAAAAGCCAATTGAGGTTACTGTGAAGCGTGCTTTGGCTAAAAGGTTCATAAAGACTGAATGGCAAGCTTTCTTTATGGTTCAAGCTAAACGTTTCTTGGCTGAACTTGG
>JASFPO010000096.1:0-7935 GCA_050115935.1 Candidatus Bathyarchaeota archaeon
GTCTGGTCTTTGAAGAAACATTCTTGAGGCAACGACAAACTTGTCTAAGCACTTTCGTCTTAATGCAGAAGCCACATTTCTTCCCTTGTCAACTGGATCAACTGCAACTAAGGGCTCCTCAAAAATCTTCTTGACTTCTTCTTCCCTTTCTTTGTAAAAGCCTTCGTAGTCGACGATTTTGGGTTCCTTCCATTCTGCAAACGACTTCAAAACTTCCAGAAATGATTCAAAATGCAGAGTTAGCAGTTCGCAGAGGTATCCGCTGAAACCACCAACTTTGATTTCCGCTCCGTAAGAGCCTAGGCCTTTCATGAACCTCTTCAACAAGCGGATTTCTCCACGAAGATTCTCGTTAAGCCGATGATTCACATAATCGGTGTGAAAAGGTGTCCTATCAGTGGCACTGATCCATTCGCCTTTATCAACTCGGTAACATGGAACAATATTGATCGTAATCGCGTTGTAAAAGGCTTCAAGGTAGGGATGCTCAGCAAAACGCTCAACTTGCCTTAAGCCTTTTGTGGCTTCTTTTGCGATTTTCAGACAAATCGTTCCAAACGCTTCGCGCGACATGTTTGTTGGCATTTGCATGAAGATGTCTATTTCGGGTTCACCGCTAAGCCATGTGTCTTTTGCAACTGAGCCTTCTATCCGTACCTTTGCGTCTACTCCAGCCTTTTCGGCAACCGCAACCACCTTTTCCTTTAACTTCTCGGATACTTCAAGAACCACTTCTCTCTCTTTTTGGCTTGGAGTGATTCTTTTCAAAACAGTCGCGCAGACTTTCTCTGAAGTGGAAGTCATAGAATTCACGTCTTTCAACGACAAACCTCTTTCAATGTCGAATAGATCGGACCTTCCGGCGTTAGAACGCTTCTTTTCAGCCGTAGACATTTTGCTTTTTCAATGCCGAATTCGAAGTTGACTGAATCTTTCACGCAGCGGACGAGTTCAGCCTTGTTTCGTCCAGATTTCACGCGGGCAATTGTGAGATGCGGACTAAATCCTTTATGGTCTGGTCTAAACCCGAGTTTGCGGAGTTGAGGCTCCAACTGGTCAACAATGTTATTGAGCTGTTCTTTGCCACTCTTTATTCCCGCCCAAATCACCCTAGCATATTGTAGTTTGGGGAAAGCACCTAAACCTTGAATTCCTACATCAAACGACGAAAAGGAAACCTCCTGCAATGATTCATAGATGGAATCCACCGTTGGCGAGGTTATGTTTCCAAGAAAACGCATCGTTATATGAATGTTTTCCGGCTTAACCAGCTTCAAATCTGCACCAGTTCTGACAAGCATTTGCTGAGCCTCAGAGAAACGTTTCACAATTTGCTCATCATCAATGTCAAACGCAATGAAACTTCTAATTTTCTCAGACATGTGAAGTACATCTCTTAGCTAATCTTTCAACAATAACAATCATAAGTGTTTTTAGATTCTTACGAAAATCCAGGAATACTTACGCTTTTCTACCTAGACTTTCTGCGCACGCGCGAAGGATCCTCGGGTAATTGTACGAGTTCACACAAGTTTTATGAACCCAGAGCGACACTTGCTAGAGACTGTCGCATGGTAGTCGCTGCAGGGCGCGTGATCCATTAATCACTACAGCATAGGGTTTTCACATGATTCGGAGAGTCGGGTTTGACACTCAAAGATACTTGAAGGCGCAGATCAAAGAGATCTTAAACCGAGTGTCGTTATTCGACAAACTCTATCTCGAATTCGGCGGTAAATTGTGTTATGACTATCACGCGTCTCGCGTCCTGCCCGGCTTCGATGTGGACACCAAAGTCCAGATGCTCCGACGACTCGGCGACCAGATCGAACTCATTCTCTGTGTCAGTGCAAAGGACATCCAAGAACGCAAGATCCGACATGACTTCGGATTGACCTACGATGATCAGGCCATCAAAGATATAAACGATCTGCGCGAGCGAGGCCTCGACATCTCCACCGTCGTCATCAACCGCTTCAACCACGAACTCATTGCCAAAAAATTCAAACAAAAACTCCAACATAGAGGACTCCGCGTCTTCGTCCACTATGAGATCCCCAACTACCCCAAAGATCTTGACCTTGTCGTTGGTGACCACGGCTACGGCAACCAAGAATACGTCGAGACGGAGAAACCGATCGTCGCCGTCACCGCTCCCGGTCCAGGCAGCGGCAAATTCTCCTTCTGCATGGCGCAGCTTTACAACGACAGACAACGAGCCATCCACTCTGGGTTTGCCAAATTCGAGACCTTTCCAATCTGGAACCTCAGCCTCAACCATCCGGCAAACATCGCATATGAAGCCGCCACCGCAGACATCGGCGACTACAACATCGTCGACCCTTTCCACAAGAAGGCGTATGGAAAAACCGCGATCAACTACAGTCGAGATGTGGAGAACTTCGCCATCATGAGAAAAATCATTGACAAAATCGTCGACCAGAACGATCCAATGGCGCAATACAAATCCCCCACCGACATGGGCGTCAACATGGCCAAAGCAGGCATCATCGACGACGACGCAGTTCGAGTAGCCAGTCTGGATGAAATCATACGGCGATACTTCCGGTATCACAGCGAATTCGTAGAGGGTGATACACTCTACAGGACCGTGGAACGAATGGAACGCATCATGAAGAAAGCAGGCGTCAGACCTGAAGATCGGTCAGTCGTCTTACCCGCCAGAACCGCAGCAGCCGATGCGAGAAAGAGACAGGACGAACGCAAAGGCTACAAAGGTGTGTTCTGTGGCGCCGCCATCGAAATTGTTCAGGAATCAGACAAAGCTGTCATCGTGACTGGCAAGAATTCGCCACTCCTCTACGCGGAATCCGCAGCTCTGCTCAACTCCATTAAACTCCTAGCAAACATCCCAGATGAGGTTGACGTGATATCGCCAACCGTGATCCAAAGTCTAATCCACCTGAAGAACACGATCGGGTTCAACAGCACGTCATTAGATGCAAAAGAGATCCTCAACGCATTGGCGGCAAGCGCCGTGGAGGACCAGAACGCACAAAGATGTCTAGGCATGCTGGAAAAATTGAAGAGCTGCGAGATGCATACAACACACCTTCTCAACGAAGGCAACGAAAAAACGCTGAACCAAGTCGGCCTTAACGTAACGACCGACGCAAACTTGCCCTTTCCAAATGAGATTAAGGCGCGGGCGGGTTCATCTAACTTGTGAACTCAGCAAAACAAAATTGTTTGGTGTGCGCTGGCAACAATACAACTCGCTTCTGCGCGCGTACAGAAAAAAGGGGAAGTGCGGGAGATATCTATAGTGGGACAAGTATTTTTAGATTCAGGATATCTACAATTGACAAGGGAGTTGCGTCAAAATGGTCAAACTCATCTTGGGCATAGCTGGTATGCCGGGCGCAGGAAAAGCCACCATCAACAGAATGGCTAAGCAGAGAGGCTTCACAGTGGTTATGATGGGCGACGAAATCAGGAAAGAGACCACAAAAAGAGGACTTCCTCCAACACCCGAAAACATCGGAAAAATCATGCTTCAACTGAGAGAAGAAGAAGGTCCAGCAGTTGTAGCAAGAAAATGTGTCCCAAAAATAGAGAAGGTTAGAAAGAACATCGTGTTTGTGGATGGTATCCGAAGTCCACATGAAGTAGAAGAATACAGGAGACATTTCCCAAACTTCATCCTCATCGCTGTTCATTCTTCACCAGAAACCCGATTTCAACGTCTTTCCCAAAGAAAACGAAGCGACGACCCCAAAGGCTGGGAAACCTTTTCGAAACGCGACTCAAGAGAACTAGAAGTTGGCCTAGGTAACGTCATTGCAACGGCAAATCATCTTATCGTAAACGAAGGAACAAAAGAAGAATTCAAGACAAGAATCAAAGGAGTCTTGGAGGTTGCATTGAAGAAATGGATAACATAAAAGTTCGAGTAAGAGCAGAGGTAAATTTAACTGAAGACTTGGAAAAAGTGAAACAAGCAGTAGAAAACATGTTCAGCGTGGTAGAGTTCGAGGTTAAGCCTGGTGAAAAAGGAAGCATGCTAGTAGCTGAAACGAAAGGTAAGGAAGGAATAACCAAGCTTTACAATCTGCTTCGCAGGGAAAGAATACGCGACGCAGCTCGTGGAGTGCTATACAAAGGGCTGGCTGAAAACTCCATGACCTTCCATCTGAACAAGCAAGTAGCCTACGCTGGACACATCTCTTTCTGCCAGCCGGTCGCGGAATCCCCACTTGGGCCAATAAAAGTTCAGATTACATGTGATAATCCCAAAGAACTTATTGAGTGGCTGGCACCCAAAACAAGGTGAGGAGATTTATGGCAAAGATAGAAATCGGTTTATCAATGCTCTTTTGTCTAAGTGAACCCTTCACTTCACTTCTTAAGCATATAGAAAACGCCAACATGCATTACATAGAGCTAATGGACGAAGGACTGCACGCACTTAATGACAAGCGTGTCAAAAAACTAAAAGAAATAGCAAAGCTGCACAACATCGGATTTATGGTTCACTCGCCTTTTGCCGACATCAATATCGCCACACCCAGCCCAGTTCTGCAAAAGACAATTCTGAAACGGTTGGAAAAATCCATGTTATATGCCCGCCAGCTTCAAAGCAGACTTTGGATTTTTCACCCTGGACTCAAGACTGCTGTGACCCATTTTTATCCTGGTTCAGATTGGCAACTAAACATGGATTTTGTAAAGAAACTACGAAAAGTCGCTGAAAGACATGAAGTAGATATAGCTATTGAGAATGGCTCAGAGCCTTTTCCTTTTGTACTAAAGAGCGTAGAAGACTTTTCCCGCTTTTACGATGAGCTAAACAATAACCTAAACTTAACATTGGATGTGGGACACGCAAACCTGAGTCAACAGACTCAAGCATTCATCAGCACATTTGCAGACAAGATTGTCCACGTGCACGCATGCGACAACAAAGGAGATTACGACTCACATTCAGGAATAGGCTATGGAACCGTTGACTGGACAAGTATTGCAAAAGCCCTAAAGCGCATCAACTATAGCGGCACAGTGATGCTGGAATCAACAAGGCATGTGGAAGAGAGCCTGCGAAAGCTTCAGAAAATTTTTCTCTGAGTTTAGGAATCCTTCAGAGGAAGATCGATCTTCATGAAGTCTTCAGCTATATCGGTTTTAGGAAAGGTCTTCCTTGCTTGTTCAAGCAAAACATCATGGTTTTTGTATCTTGCACTAACATGTGTCAGTATCAACCATTTGACTTGAGCCTTGTGTGCAATCTCGGCGGCCTGCTTGGCTGTAGAATGACCGTCTTCGAGGGCCTTATCTGCTAACTCATCAGCGAATGTTCCGTCATGGATCAGCAAATCTGCGCCCATAGCTAATTGGGCAACACTTCCGGTTGGTCTTGTGTCTCCTGAGTAGACGACTTTTCTTCCTGGACGTGGAGGTCCAACAACTTCTCCGGATTTGACAACCTTACCGTTTGAGAGCTTTATTGTTGAGCCGTGTTGAAGCTTTGACCATAAGCGGCCTTCGGGAATGCCAAGTGCCTTCGCTTTTTTGGGGTTGAATTTTCCCGGTCGGGGTCTTTCAATCAAGGCGTAGGCTAAACAGGGGACAACATGATCAGCCCATATTGCATGCATTTCATATTCTCTCTCTCCGCACACAATGTCGGCATCAATTACTTCTTGGATTTCAAGCGGAAAGGTGAGGTTGAACTGAACTGTACGCTGGATGGCGTCCACAAAGGCTTCTATTCCAGATGGCCCATAAATCTTCAGTTTGCGTTCTCTATCCAAGAGAGACATTGTTTGAAGCAGTCCGGGCAATCCAAGAACGTGGTCGCCATGTAAATGTGTAATGAAAACCTTTGTTTTTCGATGGAAACCTACACCAGCCTGAATCATCTGCCTTTGGATGCCTTCGCCGCAATCAAATATCAGAAGCTCATCTTCTCTTCGCATCACTATTGCAGGGAGGCTTCTTTTTGGCGTTGGCACGCTTCCTGCTGTTCCGAGAAAGATGAGATGCAAACTCATTTTAGCTCCTCTCAAAAACTGCAATCTCTCTGGTTAGACTTCCATGTATATACACGAAATGAGATTCTATATGTTTTAAACCCTGCTCTTCACCTAACACGCTTGCTTTTATCGATTCAGGCGCGGAAACACAGAGTCGCCGTCCCTTGGCGATGCAATCTTGTAGAGTTGAAAGAGAATCTTCGACTATTTGGCTAGTTTCCCGACCGAGGGTGGTTGCTGACTTGCCATAGGGAGGGTCTGTTACAATACAATCGGCTTTAATTGTTGGAGGTTTTAGAGCATCTGCCACTATCATGCCCTCTGGTTTGATGCTGTAATGCAGAAGGTTGCGCAGGCTTCCCTTAGCCATGCGGCGCTTTACATCCAAACCTAGGGTTCGGCATCCGATTAGTCCAGCCTCAATGAGCGTGCTGGCTGTTCCACAAAATGGATCTAAAACAAGGTGGTCCATTTTTGGCTTGGCCAAGTTTACCATACATCGCGCAAGTTTGGGAGGCATAGCTGACGGATGAAAGAAGGGTCTTTTTCGTGGACGTCTTTGAGTAAAGGGTCTTGCAGAGATCTCAGCGACTTTCAGCCCAAACACAAACCTGTCGTCTGTTAGAACACCAAAGAGAGTTTTTTGAGGGCTCATCAAATCAACCTTTGCTCCTCTTGCCTTGTTTAGTACTAGTTCGCCGAGTTTTCGCTCAAGTTCCACACTCAAAATACGTGGAGCGCTTTCTCTTACCCTTCGAACACGAACTGCAAAACTTCCACCCTTTTGAATAAGCTCTTCCAGAGGAGTTGAGCGAGCCATTCTGAAAATCTCTTCAGCATCTGCAGAGCAACACAGCAGTTCCGAACAGCAAACTCGAGTCATAGCCGACCTAGATTTTATAGACTCCACACTTTCAATGTCAGTCTCAAGTCGAAGAACCTGCGACAACTCTTCCAAAACTCGATATTCATGCCCTTCGGCCTCTAAAATTGTATTCAGTTCTGAAAATGGAAGAGTTGGATGTTCACCTGATAATAGAAAAAAGAGTCTGTTCACCTTTTGGCTCCTCGTTTAACCAAAGCCCTGGCGATTAATGGTGCTATAGAAACCACACTAATTCTGCTGGGAACGCTGTCCGTGCCCACTATGCTGTCTGCTCCACTTTGAAGAACCTTGCTTTCAGCATCCCCAATTAACAGCGGATGAACGCAAGCAACATGAATCGTTTGGGCGTCTTGTTTGCGTGTTGAAGCAACAGCCTTAACCATTGTTCCTCCGCTACTTATAATGTCATCAAATATAATTACATCCCTGCCCTTAACTGGCAGAGGTTTCTCGTCAACGGTTACTCTTCCACATATCCTGTCACGTTGAGTAGAAATATATCCATAGCCGCCTCTGAGAACCTTGTCAGCTTCAACTGCAGTAACCAGACCTTTCTTACCTAGAGCTAAAGAGAATGCTCCATCGAAACCCTTGTCTTTGAAATGCTCAGCCAATAAAGGGATAGCAGACAAGTCTTCGACAGGTATTTGCAGAGTTTTGAGGATTGCTGGGTTATGTGAATTGACGGTGACGATTCCGCTCACATCACACGTTTGAAGAAGGGTCACTATGGTTTTTACACTGAATGCCTCTCCTGGTCGAAAACGCTGGTCTTGCCGTGCATATGCGAAATATGGCACAACAGCTGTGATTGTTTTGGCTTTGTGATCTTTTGCGGTGTCTGCCATGAGTAACAATTGAACGAGATTGTCGTTTTGGGGGGGACTTGTGGTCTGAACTATAACCACATCCTCGTTTTCAACTCCGCCGTCAAATCGAATGTAGGATTCCCCATCTGGAAACCGTTTAAACTTGATTGAAACAAGTTTCTGTTTCAGGAGTTCTGCAATCTTTCGCCCAAGTTCGGTAGATGCTGGGCCAGGAATTATTATCATG
>JASFPO010000097.1:0-7839 GCA_050115935.1 Candidatus Bathyarchaeota archaeon
GCAGTTCAGTTTGCAGTATTGGGCTTTGCATTCTTCATTACTTCGGCAGTTATGATTAACTGGGCTATGGCGGCAAACCTGCATTTTGAACCAACTGTTCGGATTCAAAAGGATAGAGGTCATAAGGTAATATCAAGTGGACCATACAAGATTGTGAGACATCCCGGCTATTTGGCTGGAATTCTGTATACTTTGTCGATTCCTCTGATGATTGGATCAGTTTTCACCTTCATTCCAGTAGGAATCTACGCTATTTTGTTCATAATCCGCACTTCATTAGAAGACAGCACGCTTCATAAAGAATTAGATGGATACTCAGAATACGCCAAACGGGTTAAGTACAAGCTATTTCCGGGCATTTGGTAGGGTTTCTTGGCAGTTGCGCGTTGAGTTGGGAGCCTTGAAAAGATGTTGTTAGAGAAAAATCTTAAATCGCTACCCCCTGCATAGGTGCATGTTGAGGGAAAAATTATGGGTGAAGTAATTGAAGAGGGATTGAAGAAGATCGGTGTAACGGTCTCGAAACCAATCCTTGCCATGATAGCTATAATCTTCGGGATTCTTGTGATAGTCCTTCCAGAACTACTACAATGGATTGTTGGATTATACTTCATAATTCAGGGAGTGCTGTTCTTCATCGACTACCTCGAGCTGCAAAAGCAATAACTTATAATAAGAACCCTATCTCAGCGTTCGACTGTTCTTCCTGACGTTTAGGCTACTGCTTTTCTTCTTTCTCTTCCTTCTCTATTTCTTCCTTCAAACCTTTCCCTAGAGCCTTGGCTATGCCCCAGCCCTTCTTCAGTCCTTTACCTATGGCTTTACCTGTCTGTTCAGCGACCTCCTCAACTGTCTCCTTCTTCTCTTTCTTTTCGCTCATATCAATCCATTCTAATTTCACAGTAGAACAGATAAAGATTTTCCAGAAGCACCCGAACAACTCTCGCCTTCGCATGCTGTCAACGTTTTCCAGCTTTTCCATACGCACGTGTCCCAAGACTGACTGTTCTTCTTAACCGCCCACAGTGTCTTGAAGATCTTTGTCGCAGTGGTCCTCTAAGAAGAGAGCTGAGGTTGTGCACACGCAATGAAATACTAGAAAAATCTTTCATAAGTTTTTAAAGAGTTAAAAGGAACAAAATAACTGATCAGTAGAAGGGAGGTGATAACAATTTGAAAAAGAAACAGTTCATTACTGCTGTTGCACTCATATGTTTTCTTCTAGGAACATCGTTTGGTGTCGCAGCGGTAGCTGCGGGTAAAGGTGGAAATCCCTTCAATAAGATCTGGCAAGCCCTCACCATTCATGAAGAACGTTTAACAGCACTAGAAGAACAAATCGGTCTATCAGGTGAAATAACAATAGGTTCACTGCTACCGCTAACTGGAGACTTGGCGACCTTTGGTGAGAATAGCAGAGCTACTATAGATTTCGCTGCAGAAAAGGTGAACGCTTTTCTTGAGGAGACTGGCGCTAATTGGATTCTGAAAATTGTACACGAGGACAGCGAAACAAACCCTGTTGTTGCGCTGGAAAGGACAGAGAGTCTTTTCGCTAGGGGAATACAGTTTATGATAGGTCCACAGACAAGCGATTGTGTTGCCAGCATCAAGGATTATTGTGATTCTAATGAAATACTGGTGGTAAGCCAATCTTCAACCAGGCCGGGTCTCAATAACCCCGACGACTTCCTATTCAGGTTTTGCCCAACCGATCTTGTACAAGGTCTTGCGATAGCAAGGTTGATCGTTGACGATGAGGTCACGAAAATCATCTCGGTCTACAGAAACGACGCTTGGGGCAAAGGACTTCACGATGCCACAAAAGACAGATTCGAGCAACCTGATCTGGGAGGTGAGTTCGTTGAATCTATCGCGTATGACCCCGATGCACCAGATTTCGACACGATTGCTGCAACCTTGGATGCTATAGTTACGGATGCCAAGAACACGTATGGAGCGAACAAAGTTGGTGTCCTCTACATAGCCTTTGAAGAAGTTGTACAATTCTTCACGGAATGCAGCGAATACAGCTCAGATGGCTGGGGAGTCAAATGGTATGGAAGCGATGGAACAGCCATAAACCCGGATATGGTTACAGATCAAACTACAGCTGCTTTCTCTTATGAAACTGAGTTCATCAACCCAATGTTCTCTCCGCCCCAATCTGACAGGTGGCAAAAGGTTCACGACTACGTCATAGCGGAGTTGGGAAGATCCCCTGATTCGTATGCGTACGTGGCATACGACATTGTTTGGGCAATAGCTTATTCTCTGATGATCGTAGGTAAGTACGACACTTCGGTTGTGAGGGACGTTCTACCCGATGTGACCGCATCGCTCTTCGGTGCTTCAGGCTGGATTGCTCTCAACGCAGACGGAGACAGAGCAGCCTCTGACTATGACCTGTGGATTATCGACCTAATAGATACAACGTTTGAGTGGAAGTGCGCAGGGAGATACATGCAAGCCACAGACTCTACAATTCGGGAGTAAACACATCACTTCCCCTATCCAAGAGCCTGTACATGTATGCCTAACCGGAGCTAATCGAGTATTGTAAGAAGCTCAGAGAACTGCAAAGCAAAGATAGAAACTCGTAGCACGATTCAACTCGAAAGCTCTTTCCCGCAGTGATAACATTTTTTCCTAAACGAGTTGGTTGGCAGCGGTCTACCACAATAGGGGCAACGGAACTTTTCCTCAGACTCTTTAAGCCACTCTTCAATGTTGCCAGCCTTGATTCTTGCCAAGTTGGCTCTCAGGTCAACGTCGTCCTCTTTCAAGTAGTTCTCCGAGAACGTCTCGAATTTTTCGCAGGTGTGTCTCTCGAAATCGGAACATTCGTGGCAGAATTGGAGCCCCTTCACATTCAGGCACTTGACGATTTTGCATTCGTTGCCCCAGCATTCTTGTGTCAAAGCTTGACAGCCTTCGCAACGCACTTTTTCCGGGGCACACTTAAATGCAACTGCTAGGCGTTGACGATATTCTCCCCCGTCTTTGTATGCTCTGTATATTCCACACGCTCCACAGTAGAGTCCGCATCTGCCTATAAGGTTTCTATTAACCAAGATCAGCCCGCCATCTTATCTTAGCGTTGTCGCTTTCATGTCTTGTGCTGTCGGACACTTAAGCAATTCGCAGACTCGATTCCGTTACAAACATTCCTTGAAGTCTACATAATGGTGGGGTCGGCCGGATTTGAACCGACGACCTCTACCCGGCTGACCACGCGTGGTGCCCTGCTAGATGTTTCTCCCACGGAGTTGACCGCTTCTACACGGTATCACGCGTTGATGGCTATTTAATCGCCTCTAAGCGAAAAGCCGAGGCGGTGGAGTGCGACCCTCAACCGATCTAGAATAATCTCCGTAAATTATTAATTCACACGCAATTCTGATTTTCTGCACGTATATCAGAAAACTTATGAACCTACAACCAATCATTGTGCCTGAAGGACGAGTGCTGAATTGGAGGCTTTACCAAAGGGATTAGCAAATTCAGGGGCAGTTGAAGCTCGTATTAAGTTGGGTTCGATTTCTGGCGGAAGAATCCTTGATGTAGCAACTGGTCCAGGTGACTATATTCAAACTTTGATGAAGACATTGAAAAACTACGAAACTATTGTTGGAATCGACATTCTAAAAGAGGATTTAGAGTCTGCAAAGAAGCGATTTAGAGACCAACCTGTTAGATTGTTGGAAATGAATGCAGAGTCGATGGAGTTTGACGATGATTCCTTTGACACAGTATGTATGGCTTATTCGCTGCATCATCTCGACAGAATAGAAAAGGTGCTGACTGAAATGTTACGAGTGTTAAAGCCAGGTGGAAACATACTCATTCAGGAAGAATTTCGAGATGGAAAGCAGACTGAAGCACAGAAAACAAACATACTGCAACATGCTTGGGACGCACAAATCGATTCTTTGCTGGGCAAGACTCATAAAGCGACCTTCACAAAACAGGAAATTCAAGGAATTCTTGATGGTCTTCAGCTTGAAGAGGTTGAGATGTTTGAATCAACGCATCCTGTTTGGTGTTTGTTCTGCGAAGACAAGTTCAAGTGTGAAGATCCAAAATGGGAAGATAGAATTAACAGTTCAATCAAAGAGATTGACGACAACATTAAAAGATTGATGGAGGTCGCTGATCTAGAGACTCGCAAGAAGCTGCTGGAGAAAGGTGAAAAACTGAAAGACAGGAATAGAAAGTTCGGTAATGCTACCCCGTCTGTGTTGCTGATTGTCGCGAAGAAACCATCTACATTGAAATTATCTGCCTAAGCATCAAGGAAGAGACGCATTCTTTTCATGCACGCGCACAAAGCGAGACGCATACATAGCAAGGCGACGCCAAAATATGGGAAAAACCTTACCTGAAAAAAATGCTGGAAACCGTAGGAGTGCAAATAGAAGTTAGTAGGAAAATCCCGAGAAGCCTATTTCGGAGTGCGCGTTGTCCGGGCTCAGGCAGGTCGAAATGTGGGTCGACCCTAAGCTGTCTTGGGTGTCAAGACTACATCCTATTTATGTGGAACCTTACCGCTTACTTCTTTTCTTGCGTGCAAATCTGGTCTTGGTCTGAGTTAATCCTTCTTGAAGAATATCTCCTGTTTGGGGTAGTCGATGAGTACTCTGTAGTCTTTGACGAAGTTGTATCCTATGATGCCTCCGAAGTCTCCGATGCAACCACATTTCGACACATTTGACAGATCCAAAACACCTACTTGGATGTTTTTTGCCTCAACGTCGTCAACCTTTATCGATTCAACAGTGAGTGTTGTTGCGACAAGAGCACCACCAGCACCTAAAGCGTTTCGTGTAGCCAATGCTTTGTCAGAAAGGCCAAGTTTTTCTGCTGTCCGTTTCTCAATGATTGTCATGGAAGCTCCTGTGTCAAATATGAAGTTGAAAGGGCCCTTCCCATTGATTGTGCCCTTGACAGTGATTATCGGTCTTTCAGGGTTGGCAATGTAGAATTTTGTCAAGCACTACATCTTCTTAGGGTTTTCCTGCCAAGACGTTGATGCTTACAGTTGAAGTCAGTATCTCTTTAACGATCTCTCTTTCTCTTTTCTCCAGTTTGGATACGTGTTTCAATTCTTGAGTATCTCTGTTAGGATTAGCAATGATCACTCTTGTGTTAGGATCATTAGCAACATCTTCGAAAGAATGCTGCTTTTCCTCTATTATTTCTACATCTCGAAAGCCTGCGTGTTCTATTGTCTTCAGGTATTTGTCTTTCAACTTTGCCCCACGGACGCAACTCGTTGGATGCGCCCCCTTCTTTATGGCTTCTGGGAGTTCTTTCAACAAAACTATGTCTGAGACCATTAACCTTCCACCAGGCTTTAGCACCCTGAAGGCTTCTTCAAAAACTCTCTCCTTATTTGGCGAAAGATTGATCACGCAGTTTGAGATAATCGCATCCGCGGTATTGTCTGCAATGGGCAGATTCTCGATCTCGCCCAGCCGGAACTCCACGTTTTGATAGTTACCTGTTCTAGCGTTTTCTCTTGCCTTGTCAATCATTTCATGTGTCATGTCTACTCCAATGACTTTCCCTTTTTCCCCGACTTTCTTTGCCGCAAGGAAGCAGTCAACACCAGCACCCGAGCCCAGATCGATGACGGTTTCGCCTTCTTTCAAAGACGCAAGTGCGACGGGATTCCCGCACCCGAGGCTGAGATTGGCACCTTCAGGAATAGACCGAAGCTCCTCTTCGGTATAATCCATCTTCTTGCTTAGTTCTTCAGGAGTCGAGGAACTGTCGCAACATGAAGTTGTGGGACTGCAACATAGTCCTTCTTTGGCTATTTTGGCGTATCCTTCTCTAACCTCCTTCCTCATCTTTTCTTCATCCAAGCTAACACCTCGGTCTTTTGGTCATTGAGTCTTTCCTTGGCTGAGTGATTTCTTGGCTTGTTCCTTGAGCTCTCGAATTTTGTCGACTGTCGGCATGACCTTTTGAAAGACGTCTTTGCGCGCTTGTATCCCCTCTTTGATAAAGAACGCGGCGGCTTCAGATCTGCTCTTGAACGCCTCTACCTCAACAAGGGCGTCAATCTGCTTCAGGTCGTCGTCGTTCAGTCGGGTCATCACCACGTTACTCCGTCCTCCTAGCTCTTTGCCAAGCCTCATTAGAACGTTCTCTTTGATTTTCTCTGCAGACTCACCCTCGGGGCAACACATCGCCATTACGACTTTCTCTTTCTTTTCCGCCTTTTCTTCGGTTTTGTCTTCTTCCATTTTCTTTGACCTCGAGTAATACAGTATTGTGTAATTCGTAACTGCGATACTTAAGTCTTTCGGGGACAGATCCCCCGCCTTGGACCACTAAAACAGCCTCAAGCAACATCCCGAACTAGTGTAAGTTGGCCCCAAGGCACCCTGAGAGTCTACGAATTCGATTTTGCCGCAAATTCCTCGAGTCTATCTTATGGTGGGGTCGCCCGGATTTGAACCGACGACCTCCACCCGAAAAGCAGAACTTGCCTTCCTACATGATGCCTTTTCCATCAGATTGCTTGCTTCCCATGTAAATCTGCGCGAAACCCGATATTTAATGCCCTCTAAGGGAAAAGCCGAGGTGGTCGCGCGCGAACGCATATTCTTTTAAGATTGTACAGTGAAGTAGATAATGTTGCTATCGATTGTTGTGAATAGGGGAGAAGTATGGTCAGCGATTTCTTCTCGGGTTTTGCAGCTCATGCACACACCAGAAACGAAATTGAGACAGATCCGAGTGAAGAGATGGCGTTAAGGCGGAGAAACAACCCGGATGAAGCTCAGAAACTGGTAGAAGCTGTCCTTGACAAGATCGAAAGAGATATCTCAACTGCAGGATATGCTCCGAAAGACGTTAAGCTCTTGATTCTCTATTCGAGCTATAGGGGCGACAACGAAGAGAAGGATAGGTACATATGTGAAAGCATCCTGAGGGCCATTGAGAACAGATTCAGAAACACATCAAACCAGCTTCGCTTGATTGGCCACACTACCGCGGGGGAAATAGAGAATGAAGACCTCAAGTTGCCGAAAGTTTCAGGAATCGGGTATAACGGGCTATCTCTTTTGGCTCTGGTGACCAACCTTCCTGTAGGTGTAGGTCGAACTTTCGGTCTGGGAACACCGGAAGAAGCACTTGAACAAGGGAGGGAGATGGTTCATGATGCATGGGTTGACTTCACCGAGAGCGTGGAAAGCAGGGAACACGCTCAGAAAAGCAAGACGCTTTTTGTGTTAACCCAAGGACCTACTGTGGGGGATTTACGGGTTCCTGGAAAAAAAGGATTTGAGCACTTCCTTGCCGAAGGAATTGCAGGTTTCGTTGGTCATTCACGTGAGGCAAAGATAACCAGGATGATTGGTGGGAGTTCTGGTGATGGACTTCTGGCAAAGACCTTCCGTCAATTCTACGGGAAGCTCGGAAGGCAGTCCGAATCCAAAGTCCTCAATAATGAGGCTGTATGTGTCCTAATTCCCAATCTATTTGAGCCCTCTATTGGTAGCGATGTGACCCCAACTAGGAGAATTGGGAAATCCCATACATTCAACTTCGATCACGAAGCGATGCCAAAGTTCATTGACATCAAAAGCATTGATAACAAGGACCCTGCTGAGCTGTTCGCCGACGTGATATTCGAAAACGAAGCAAGCAGATTGAACGAAGAAGGGAAGCCATGGATTGCTAAAAAGGAATTGTTCAGTTTCCTCAGTGAATTTCAGGGAATACCTGTACATCCAACTATAGGCAAATACGCTTTCGTGTTTCCCTTTGGGAATTACACTCCGGTTTGTCCCATAAGAGTTACCAAGAAGCAGCGTGCTGGTC
>JASFPO010000098.1:0-7567 GCA_050115935.1 Candidatus Bathyarchaeota archaeon
GACATTAAATCTGGTTGCAAAGTTGAGAATGACATAGATGCTGTCGTCCTAAGTGGATCTAAAGCCAGAATAGTGAACCCTTCTCACCGAGACATGTTCAAGATAACGGTAGATTTTATCAACCGTATTGACCTGCCAATATTCGGCATTTGCTATGGTTATCAATTGCTCTGTTGGGCACTGGGCTGTGGGGTGGCATCCCTTGCTGACCCAATTATAGATAGATTTGAAGGAGTACGTGTAGTTGAAGCTGATGAGATATTTGCAGGCTTTGATGAACACCAGACTATACTTCTGGCTCAATCGCATTACGACTATGTTATCAAAGACAGTCTTGATTCTGCACGTCTTGCTCTACTTGCAGACTCGCGTTCATGTGAAGTCGAAGCGATTAAACATAAACACAAGCCATTCTATGGTGTACAGTTTCACCCCGAACGAATGAAGATCAAAGGTCAAACAAGCTTAGAAGGATATAAGATCATTGAGAATTTTTACAAGAATGTAGTTAAGCGATAATGTGCGGAAGAACGAACATTCATTACAGGAAATGTTTGTACTTACCTGAAGTGATTCCACAATGATAGTATGTAGTCTGGACTGACGTCTCAGCAAAGATATCCCCTGCAAAGCCCTTTTTTCAATAGATTTCGGACTAATCATGAGCGTCCTGCTGCAGACTTGTTATAGATACGTTTTAATCGTTAATTGCAATCATATTTTGAATATGGCTCCGCGTAAATCTCGCAAACACAGACCGCACAGACCGCGCAGATACCGTAAATCCCGCAAAAGTAAAAAGCCATTGTTGATAGTGGTACTTTTTCTAGCTGTTGTTGTAGTAGTAGTGGTGTGGTATAGTATGGTTGGAAGGAATGGTTCAGGCGCAGATCGAGTTCTGCTAAAAACGAACAAAGGAGACATTCTAATTGAATTATACGATGACATGCCGATTACAGCGGGAAACTTCAAGAATCTAGTTCAGCAAGGCGTGTATGACGGAACCATCTTTCACAGAGTAATCGATGGCTTCATGATACAGGGAGGAGATCCCACTGGGACAGGATATGGAGATCCGTCGATACCTTCCATACAAGACGAGTTTACAGATCATAACAGGAATGACAGGGGCACAATATCCATGGCAAATGCAGGTCCAAACACGGGAAGCAGCCAGTTCTTCATCAACCTTGTAGACAACAACCGCTTAGACACTAAACATCCAGTCTTTGGAAAGGTGATAGAAGGAATGAACGTTGTTGACGGCATCGGAAAAGTAGATACAGATGCAAATGACCGCCCAACACAAGAAGTGATAATAATCAAAGCAGAACTCCAAGACTAGCCCACACATCCGAGCGCAAGATTGAAAGACTGAAATATCTAACAGGGGAGGAAACGCCTGAAACTTCATGATGCCCAGGTTCTTTTCCGAACTGGCCCCTTTCTCATTCGCTGATCAAAATCCTTTGTAATCCTTGGACTTACTTGATCAAGCAGAATCCAAATCCTCTCAAACTTGAGCTTTTCACTTGGGTTCTCTTTTTCCATTCTCCGAGTTAGCTGTCCGATGTTTTGATGAAGCAGATTCTTTCCCTCAAATTCATTCAATATTGCCTGAATACTTTCTTTGAATCCGTCATCAATCAGATCGCCAACCAAATACCTGTGTAGCGCAGATTCCACCTTCACCTTCAACTTAGGCATACCACATCACCTTCTCGCTCATGGCTTGTTCCTTCTTTGCCCTGCTCTTTTTCACTTCACGGTGCATTAATAATTTGAGCCTAAACCCAAACAGAAAACAAAGCTTAAAGGTCTCGATCGGTAGCCAATATACATTAGCCGGTGACAACTGCTATGACTGAAGGAAAAGGGTATTGCCATAGACGATTGAGAAGAATAAAACAAGAGCAATTGCAGAAGGATTTAGAAGATTTAGATAAAGGCAAAATTGTGGCCATAACAAACCAAAGAAAGAGAGAAGTGAAAGGCACTCCAAAGGAAGATAGCTGATAGGCTGTAGATAATTCTAGCGGAAAGTGTCAAGTGCTTACTTCATTTTGCCTGATATACGCATTCTTATGCAGATCATGACTGTAAATGGCGTTGCTATCATGAAACAGTTTTATTCTGATTGCAAGAATTGAGAATAGAGATAAGAGTATGGAGTTAAGGATTAGAGACTGCCAACTGGTCGACAAGCTTAGGAGAAAACGAAGAGGTCAAAGAAATGACCTATTGAAGGTGACGAAAAATGGTTGCAACTCATATAAGGCAATATGGAGATGAGGATTTCAGTCAAGTTCTGGAGATTGCCCTACGTCTCCTCGGACAAGTTCGGTCTGAAGCTGAAGGAGTGATACGTTGGGCATCAAGAGATGATAGTGCTGCTCAAATATTCGTTGCAGAGGCTAAAGGCAAGATTGTAGGCTTCCTGATGTTGGAGTGGTCTGGAACTCAGTGGAACAGAGTAGCTGAGATAGGTTTGATAGCTGTTCTTCCAAGGTATAGGCGAAAAGGTTTTGGCAGCAGCCTTATCAAGAGAATGGAGCAATACGCGAAGAAAAAGAGAATCAGAAAGACCTATGTAGAACCGAGTGGAGAGAACAAAATCGCAATTCACTTCTTCATCAAGAACGGATACAAGCCAGAAGCCACAAGAAGAGACTGGTACAAGGACGGAGAAGATAGCCTGATACTTGGTAAACATCTTCGAAATGAATAATGTTATCGTTCGCGTGCGCATCTGCATAGTAGGAAGCAGATTTGACATTATGAACCAAAGCAGTTGGTGACTTCAGAATCAACTACGAAGACTTAAAAACCAACCACTCTTACACATGATATGTGAAACCTTTGAGCCTGCAGGTTGCTTTTCCATCACTTGGAGAACCTAGAGAAACTTACGATGCAATAGTGGTTGGTGCTGGCCCAGCAGGACTTGCAGCAGCCATCTATCTTGTAAGAGCCAACCTGAAAACTCTGGTCTTAGAGGCAGAAGAACCATGTGGAAAACTCAACAAAGTACGGCGTATAGAAAATTATCCAGGGTTCCCCTCAACTAGCGGGATGGAACTCGCCAAGCGAATGGTCAAGCATGCTGATTCTGTTGGCGTAAAGATTGTACATCCAGCCAGAGCTATAGGCTTTGAGTTGGATGAAGAACCAAAAATCCTACGAACAAGAGAAAGAGATCACCTTGCAAAAAATGTTCTCCTAGCCATGGGAGTTCAACGGAAGAAGCTGCAAATTCCCGGTGCCGCAGACCTCATGGGCAAGGGTGTTTCTTACTGCGCAATATGTGATGGAAGCTTCTTCAAAGGAAAAGATGTTGCTCTAATCGGTAACGACGAGGAGACAATTGCCGAGGGTTTGTATCTGTCGGGTTTGACCAACAAGATATACTTGGTATCTGGCATTGAAACACCAAGATTCCAACAGCAGAGTCTTGAAAACTTGCTGTTAAAGAGAAATGTAGAACACCTAGAAAAGCAGGAAGCAACTGAGATAATGGGCGACTCAGTCGTTGAAAAGATGAAAACACTAAAAGCTGATGGGGAAACCAAAGAATTTGCTGTTCAGGGAGTTTTCGTTGCCGGAGAAAAAACACCCGTAGGCGCATTATTGGCAAGCGCTGGCTTGAAAACGGATCCCTCAGGATGCGTAAAGGTTGACAACGGAATGCGCACGAGTCTTCTAGGAGTTTATGCTGCAGGAGACATGACATGCGGAAGAAAATTCCAGATTGCGGTCAGTGTGGGCCAGGGGGTCACAGCCGCGTTGGGCATGATAAGGAATCATCTAGAAATCGAAGGGAAGCAGAAAACTTGAAGAAGCTTTTAGAGAGCCTATTAGATGAGAAAGCTCCTGGACCCTACTTGTCCTTTTCAATTTTTCACTTGATAAAAGCGTTAGAGCTCGTCGCAAAGGAAGGTCCAATTGGCCGTGGTAAACTCTCTGAAGAATTGAAAACCGGCGAAGGAGCTATCCGTACACTTATTGAAAGGCTGAAAAATGCCGATCTAATTATGGTTTCTAAACAGGGGTGCGTTCTAACAGAAAGAGGCAGGAATATGTGGAGCAAGATGAAGTTGGCTTTTCCAAGAAAAATCAAACTGAAATCCAACGAATTGACATTGGCAACTTGCAACGTTGCAATCAGAGTGAGAGATTGCGGAGATAGAGTGAAGTCTGGATTGGAACAACGTGATGCTGCTCTTCTAGCTGGTGCAAAAGGAGCTATGACTCTCTTTGCCAAGGAAGGAAGACTAGTTTTGCCCGCGATAAGTGAGGATGTTGCAAAGGATTTTCCTAATGCTTTCAACGAAATCACTGAACATTTGATGTTTGAAGAGAACGATGTGATTGTCATTGGAAGTGCTGATGCTTGGGACAAGGCGGAATATGGCGCCCTTGCAGCTGCGTGGTCTCTAATCGAGAACGATGGTGTCTAGCGTTTAGTGGCTAGATTGTGTATTTCTCTCCACTTGTGAACACACGTTCCAAGGCAGCGTTCAGATTGATTAATCCATCATTGGTCTTTGAAGAAACTGGAATCAAAAGAAATCTCAGGCCCACTCGGTAAATTGCTCGCATCATGTCTCTGCTGAGGAGCCGCTTGGTGCCTTTCAATCTCTCTTCTATGGCTGCTTCCAACGCTTTCGGGCTGGCCGACCAGTCCACGACTTGGTTTGCATCTTCAGGTGGAAGAAGATCACATTTGGATAAGATGTGAACCTGAGGAAGGAAGAAGCGGTTGTGGACGGCTGCTGAGAGAAAGAGGTTGGATACGTAGTTGAGCGGGTTAGATGAAAAAACTGAGTCAAACAAATATATGAGCGCCTTGGGTTCCTTTGTTAATTCCTCAGCAATATAGGGCCCACTGGCCCTGAAAGAGAAAAGCTCCATCTGCCCAGGCGTGTCTATAAGAACGAAGTCTGGTTTCAAACTTGAGATTTCCTCTCCAAGACTATGAGTTTCTTCTGCAATCAGGTCTGCGGCCATGACTAACGCACCGTTTGGCCCCAGTCCATACTGCTTCATGATGTCTTCGATTCTAATATGGTCTCGAATGTCAACGTTTGGCGTGTAGGGTAGTCTGATAACGCCCGGGTCCAAATTGACAGTGATAACATCTTGTTTGGCGATGTGAAGCCATTCAGCGAAAGAAGCTGTTAGAAGAGATTTGCCTGAGCCTGCGGTTCCTATTATGAACACAATGTACATGTACACACCCCACTCCACAATGTTTACTTAGCATTCTTTGTGCTCTCCTATTTATGTTCATGTCTAGAGCTTCTGCAGAAACTAGCCTGACAGTTTTGCGTAGGATACCTACCTACTCAAGATGGAGGTCACGGGTCTCTTTCGCACAAAGACCTGGGCAGATTGAAATGACTAAGACTAATTGGGCTTTTTTGCTTCTTACTCCCATTCTATTGTTGCAGGCGGCTTGTGGGTAATGTCAAAAACAACCCTTACAACTTTAGGTATTTCATTCGTTATCCTTGTAGAAATCCTTTCCAACACGTAATACGGAATTTTTGCAAAGCTGGCTGTCATTGCTTCTCGGCTTTCAACAGCGCGAACAGCAACCGTATAGCCATAGGCCCTAGCGTCGCCCTTCACGCCGGTAGACTTAGTTTCAGTCAAAACAGCAAAATACTGCCAAAGGCTGTCATTTAAGCCAGCTTTTTCGATTTCTTCAGTCACAATTCCATCTGCCTTTCTGGCAATCTCAACCTTTTCTCTCGTCACTTCACCAGTCACTCTTACTGCTAACCCTGGACCAGGAAAAGGCTGGCGCCAAACAATCTCTTCTGGCAATCCTAGCTGTTCAGCAACTTTGCGTACTTCGTCTTTGTAGAGATCACGAAGCGGCTCAACCACTGCTTTAAAATCCATCTCTGCGGGCAAACCAGCCACGTTGTGATGGGTTTTAATCTTGTCCGAGAACTTTCGAAAACCTGACTCAATCCGATCTGGATAAATTGTGCCCTGAATAAGATATTCTGCATCCACTTGTCTAGCGGCTTCTTCGAAAACTCGAATAAACTCCTCTCCCACAATCTTCCGTTTCTTCTCAGGGTCTATCGTGCCCTTTAGTCTCTGCAGAAACCTTTCCTGCGCTTCCACTAAGATGAAGCTTATCCCAAGCTTTTCGAATGCTGATCTGACAAACTCTGGCTCACCCTCTCGCATGAAACCATGGTCAACAAAAACTGCGGTTAAGTTTCTGCCCAGAGCTCTAGCAGACAACGCTGTGGCGGCGCTTGAATCTATGCCTCCGCTCAACCCGATGATGGCTCGACTGCTGCCTACCGCCCTCTCTATTTCTCGTACTGCAGTTTCTATAAAATCCTCTACCTTCCAGTTGGCTTCACAGCAAGTAACTTCGAAGATGAAGTTTTGAAGCATCTGCACACCCTTTTCTGTGTGAACGACTTCGGGATGCCACTGCACGCCGTAGATTGGTTTTTCGCTGTGTCTGAAGGCGGCAACTGGACAGCTTTCTGTATGTGCTAGGACTTCGTATTCGGTTGGAAGAGAGAAGACCGTGTCGCCATGGCTCATCCAAACTTTCTCCCTTCTGTCTAAACCTTTTAAGACACCTACGGGTTTGTCAATTGTGACATGGGCGATTCCATATTCTCTACGTTTGGCTGGCTCAACTTTTCCTTTTGCCATTTGGGCAATAAGGTGATGACCGTAGCAGAGACCCAGAACGGGCAGGTCTAGATCTAGAATCTTTGGATCGCATCTTGGTGCATTTGACTCGTAGACGTTGGCTGGGCCTCCGGAAAAGATCATTCCTTTTACGTTGAACTTCTCATTTAAACTCTTGATCTCTTCGGGTTTAATGTTGTGTGGGACTATTTCAGAGTAAACGTTATGCTCTCTTATTCTTCTTCCTATGAGATGGCAGTATTGCCCGCCGAAATCGAGTATTAGGATTGTATCGTATTTCATGGGTGCATCCTCTCAACAATATGGAATAAATGCTTTGTTACATCAGGTTCTTTTCACGTTTACTTTCACTTTCCAGTCTGAACTATATTGGAGTTTGTTTCGCAGAGAGTTTTAAATTTCCACAGTTAGAAGTTTCTTCCCGTTGCCCAAGCCGTCAATACCTCCTCTCTGAAAGGTTCTGGGGTGGGAGAAAATGAAAAAGGGTAACTTTCGATGACTCTCCCACTTCTGTGCTTTTTTTTGGAAGGGCACAGTTTCACCTTTAAGCGTAGAGATATTTCTGTAGTTCCCACATAGTTACCTTAGCCCTGTCACTTGGTGTGTGCGGCTCATACTCTTTCCATTCTTCCATCTTCAGCTCGACATATTTCTCGGCGGTGTCTTTACCAATAGCTCTTATGCAAATGTCGTCGCTTTCCCATTCTTCCAAAGCCTCTTTCAGAGATTTCGGTAAAACTCCTATGCTGAGTTGTTCACGTTTGGCGTCGCTGAGATGATAGATGTTTGTCTCAACAGGGTCTCCTGAATCGATTTTCCTTTTAATGCCGTCTAGTCCGGCTTCAAATATGGCAGAATACGCGAAATAAGGGTTGCA
>JASFPO010000099.1:0-7354 GCA_050115935.1 Candidatus Bathyarchaeota archaeon
CTCGCGGTGTTTCTTGCGTATCTCATCGAGATGGGTTTTGAGCCGCTTATACTTTCTTTTGTTCCTCCGCATGTTTTGATTGTTGTGGGTATAGTTTCGATTTTGGCTGGTGTTTTGAACATTATCATCGGTATGCGTAAGCTATTTTAACCGTATGTCTCCACATTGAATGGTGAGCTGAATGCCAAAGCAGAAGAAGAAAAAGAAAATCGTGGTTGAAACTCCAACATTTGGGAACCAAGAGCTGGAGCTTCTCAAAGATACAACAGGTGTTGAAACGCTAGATGTTTTCAAAGCGTCAGAAAAAATAGGCAATGTCCTGTCATTTCTAATGATTCCTGCTGGAGCCTTGCTTTTTGTTCTGTCCTTGCACGGGATCTTGATCTCGATGGAGTTCTCGTTTTCTGACCCTCTATTTGTCAGTGCCCTTGGTTTCTTCGGAGCCATAAACATCTTCTGCGGACTAATACTACTGGCAAGAAAATAAGTCTATGAGGGGGTGTATGTTGCAGGATCTTTTGAGGTCTTGTGTTTCTGTTGTTTCGAGGAGGATTTGGCTTTTTGTGGCGTTGAATTGGTTGTTTTTTGGCGCTATGGTTGTTGGAGCCGTTTTGGATCAGGTGGGAGTTGTGTGGTTTTTTGAATGGCCTGTGGGTCAAGAGGTGCTTACTCTTAGGGTGGACCTGGCTTGGATTATGGTTGTTGACATTTTCTTGTTTAATCTGGTTTTGAGCAGTTTTCTTTTGGTTACGTTAACGGGGTTGCTTTTCTTTGGATTGCCCCTTGCTTTTCTTTTGTATAGAGCTTTGTTGTGGGGTGCGCTCATTAACATGTTGCCTACATCCTTGCTTTTTGCGGCGTTGCTTACGTTGATTTTGGAGGGTGAAGGTTACGTGCTGGCTTCCCTGGCAGGCTTCAATCTTGGTTTGTCTTGGCTCAAGCCGAAATGGGTGTATGAAGGGGAGG
Source organism: Candidatus Bathyarchaeota archaeon (assembly GCA_050115935.1). Classification (GTDB taxonomy): domain Archaea; phylum Thermoproteota; class Bathyarchaeia; order Bathyarchaeales; family Bathyarchaeaceae. Next base: position 967 of record JASFPO010000099.1, read on the forward strand.
GATTGTCTAGGTTAGAGTCTGTCAAGAAGGCTTTGAGGGATAGTTTGCGCGTTTACGTTTTGGTGGCTGTGCTTTTGCTTTGTGCTGCAGTTGTAGAAACGTTGACGATTATCTTAATCTTCTAGAATCTTTCTATCTAAGAGAACTGCATAACTTTTAAGTTTCAGCACAAGTTTTATATAATTCTTGATGAGAAATAAAAGCCTAATTTTTGGGGGGTCTAGAGTGGCGACTGTGAGGCATATGTGGAAACCACTGGCTTTGTTGTCCATTGTTGTTCCAATAAGTCTCTTGGTAACATTCAGATTGAGCGGCATTCTGCAACAACCTACAGATCCTGAAAGAATAACATTAGAGCCCGCAACGCTGATCATCTCGAGACCTTCGGAAACCACAGAGAGAATCAACAAGTCAGCTCAGAACGAATGGACACAAAATGGAGTGTCAGTAACTGCGCGTATCCATGTCTTTGCCTATCTTGAAGGTGCTGCATCGGCACCGTTCTGGAGTCGCGACGGTTTAACGCTCAAAACCTACGTAAATGCATCTTCCACAAATGGATACTTCAGTTCAATGCTAATGAGCCTTCACCCTCTTGATAATGACTCTTTGGTCTTCTTGGACTTGAACCCTTGGTCACTTAAGGCTCTGAACTGCTCTATAGTGAATATAAGGGATTTTGGTGTAAATGAAACTGACGCTTACATCAAGTGCAATGTATTGAACTCGTCGTGCAGCGTCTGCGATCAAATTTTTTGGGTCTTCTTGGATGAAAAAAACGAAGCCCATGAAATACGAATAACAGTAGAAGCTACCTACACAGTTGAAGCCGCTATCAAGGTGATAGCAATTCCACTAACATTGAGAATAACCGCAACTGAAGGTGAAGGCTAAAATGAAATTGCGGAAATCCTTGTTTTCCATATTAGTCACTTCATGTTTGTTCTTGGCATCGATCCAGATTTCTTCTGCATTCCAGATGGAGAGACCTTCCCATACCATTTTTGGCATCTCACAACGAGACGAAAATGCAAATGTCGACGGAGAAGCAGCCGTTGGCATCGGCGTGGAAATCAAAGACTACTTTGATGGGGCCACAACGGAACCATTTGGTGGTCATGATGGTCTGACATTCAGGGTGATAGCAACCTCAAATACAAGGAAGGGAATTGAGTACAACTTTTTCAATGTTCCCGTTTCCCCATACTGGGTTGAAGCAACCAACCCGACTCAGATCACTGGTGACGATAGCGGTGCGTGGATAGACATTCCCTTTGGAGTCACTTTCTATGGTGGACCAGGCGCTCAAAACTCCAGCGGAGTATACAACAGAGTATGGGTTTCCAGCAATGGTTTCCTAAGTTTTGACTGCGATTCAAATAGCCCCACACCAACACCAATTCCATACTATACGCCGCCAAACACTCTAATTGCTCCTTACTGGTCTGACCTTGACCCGGCGGGAGGTTCAATAACCTACTATGGAGATCTAACAAAGTTTGTTGTAGAATGGGAAAACGTTCTAAACAAGCATAACGGGATGCGTCAAACCTTCGAAGTAGTCATACTTAATGATCACATTCCCAATTTCAGAGGACAAAACAGAATTTTCTTGCTATATCAAACTGTCACTTGGCCAGAACAAGGTTCTGGTAGCGAGGTTACTCCCTCAGGAATCCCACCTCCTCCATCCTTCGATGTTGCTCAGGGAATTGAGGATCAGGAGGGGGAAAAAGGAACTCTCTCACCTTATGTAGACAGTGGGTATGGAATCCAATTTACATCAGAGCCATTCTCTTCTCCAGAAATCAGAGAATTGAACATACTGATGAACAAGGCTGACAGCCATGCTCAAGTTTTCGTAGACCGCAACCCTTGGTCAGTAAGGGGTCACAACATCCAATGGGACATACCAGAACCCGATCCCAACGATCCTCCATTACTGGCTACTGCCGTCTGCGGAGGTGCGACCTTGCTTATGACAGCGGCTTTCGCACATTACTTCGGGCCTGTTGCCGGTCTCATGTGGGGCTTCACTCGACTGACCATGGAATTGGGTTACGAATACGCTAAGCATCTTCGGCAAGTCCAACCCATTGCCATTTATGATAGCCATGTGAATCCTGAAACAGATTTCTGTTACTTGAATGCTTCAGCGGCAACATATAGTCCGCCTTATGACTACCCGGTGGATGCAAGTGTAGGAGCCCAAGTTTTCTGGGTTCTCCTCGATGACAGCAATCTAGATCATGAACTGACATTAACCGCTCAGCTCAAATATTACTCTGACATCCAACAGGAAGTCATCACCCTAGAAACATCCGTAACATTGAGAACTTATATTGGCACACCCTCCATTCCAGCTCAACCTGATGGTCCGACTTCTGGTGAGGTAGAAGCGGCTCACGTTTACAACACTAGCACAACAACTCCAGATGGAGACAGTATCTACTATGAATTTGACTGGAACGATGGTCCAACAACAATGATAGGTCCCTACCCTTCAGGTATCTATGTATCAGCTTCACACATTTGGAATACGGCAGGAACATACTACGTGAAAGTCAGAGCCAAAGATTCCTCTTACGAGATGTGGAGTGACTGGTCCTCAAGCCTTGAAGTGAGCATCAGCAATAGCACCGGCGGAGGAGGTGGAGGCGGAGACATGAAAGAATGCGCTTGGAGTCCGACGCTTTTTGTTTGGAATGGTTCAGAATACGTGAAGGAAGTGACGCTTCATCTTCACGGAGAATCTGACGTCATAGTCTGGCATACAATAGAACAAACGATTATGCCAGAAAAGAACCACTATCTACTCTCACTCAGGGAGCTCAACGAATCCACCAGCCATATTGACTACGTTAGATTATACGTAACAGACACCGAGGGACAGATACACGAATGCCACCTATCCCGTGCAGTTCACAATGAGTTTAGAAACGTAAAGCGACTACTGGAGTCTGATGATGACAATAGAGTTGACCTAGGGCCGTCACAGAGCATAGACATGAAGTTCAACGAAGTGGAAATCGAAAACACAGCTTACTTTATTTTGGAGATACAAGGTTATGAACCCGATTAGCCTCTTTTTCAAAACTATACATCTCTTAACTGAAGGTGAACTCTGATCTAGACACTTTCTATTCCAGTGTAAGACTTCACCAGTAAGTCTTTCACCTTGAGAATCTCTGTTGCAGTATGTTTTCTAATGTTGGTGTGCCGATCTCCTGAAGCTCATATTTGGCTCTTGTTGCCGGTTTGTTTAACTGCAAAATCTTCCTCAGATCTATCGGGGTTCCTATGAGAACAACGTCGCATGGTGTTTTGTTAATGGTTTCTTCAAGCTCTTTTGTCTGTTCTTCACCATAGCCCAGTGCTGGTAGAACAGCGCCCAGATGAGGATATTTTTTGAATGTTTTCTTGATTGAGCCAACTGCATAGGGTCTCGGGTCTACTATCTCTTTTGCTCCTAGTCTTTTTGCTGCTATGGTTCCAGCGCCGTATGGCATGTTGCCGTGAGTTAGAGTTGGACCGTCTTCAACTACGAGGATCCTATTGCCCTTAATCAATTCGGGCTTGCCAACCGTTATGGGTGAGGCTGCTTCTACTATGATTGCTCTTGGATTCAGCATCTTCGCATTTCTTCGCACAGTTTCAACGTTTCCAGCTTCGGCCGTGTCCACCTTGTTTATTACCACTACATCTGCTGAGCGTAGGTTGGTTTCTCCAGGGTGATAGCCTACTTCATGTCCTGGACGATGTGGATCAGCTACAACTATGTGAAGGTTTGGCTTGTAAAACGGTAGGTCGTTGTTGCCCCCATCCCAAACAATAATGTCTGCCTCCTTCTCTGCCTCTCGAAGAATCTTCTCGTAGTCAACTCCTGCATAAACAACTACTCCGTTGGCGATGTGGGGCTCGTATTCTTCACGTTCTTCTATGGTGCATTCATGTTTATCCAGATCCTCTTGCGAAGCAAATCGTTGACACACCTGTCTAGTCAAGTCACCATAAGGCATCGGATGCCGTATGACCACCACTCTGAAGCCTTTTTCCCTCAGTATTTCGGCTACTCTTCTAGAAGCTTGGCTTTTCCCAGAACCTGTTCTGACAGCGCATACTGAAACCACTGGCACTTCAGACTTCAGCATCGTTGCATTGGGACCCATAAGGCGAAAGTCAGCACCGTTTGCTAAGGCTATGGAGGCTTTGTGCATTACGTATTCATGTGACACATCGCTGTAGGCGAAAACCACCTCGTCAATGGCATGTTTCGTGATTAGCTCAGGTAAGTCCTCCTCTGGATAGATAGGTATGCCGTTTGGATAGTCTGAACCTGCTAGTTCTGGAGGATAGGCGCGTTTTTCGATGCCCGGAATCTGTGTGGCTGTGAAAGCTAGAACTTCGTATTTGGGATTGTTTCTGTAGTAGACATTGAAGTTGTGGAAGTCCCGTCCAGCGGCTCCCATAATGACAACTTTTGTCTTCCTTGACAGAGCTGACAGTCCTCCTTAAGCCAGAATGGGAACAATATTCTTATCTTTTAATATAAGCATTAGCAAACGAGGGGAAATGCAGGAGATACGCCCAGAAACTATAGTCTTCATCGTCCCAAGCTCCTGACTAAACGACGCTCGAACCTCACTTGGAACTGCGGAGCTGCTTGGGACTAGAACAGAGAAATCAGACCCACACAGCTCATGAAGGCGCACTTAAGTAAAGACAAACTGTGCAATTATTGCTACAGTAGTCAGAATAATCAACATGATAAACATTGCTACCATGGGCAGGTTGTTCTTCTGAGCATAGTAGCCTGGACTATTAATCACGGTGTATAGCAGCAATCCCAGAGCTAAAAGTGAAAGCGTTCTTGCCCATTCGCTGCCGAGCGACAATCCTACTCCAGAGATAATCAGAAGAATAGCAGTAGAGAGTTCAGCAAATATGTGGAAAGTTATCGCCCAAGGTTTTTCCTCTGGAGGCACTAGATTCTTTAAGATGGCAGAGACCCAAAATCCGATCATAAATAGTCCAATCAAGATAGAATAAACAGCAACCAGATTGCTTGCAGAGAGCAAGGTCATCCAGATTCCGTTTTGTCTGATGAAGGAATTGTCACTCACATTTAAAAGCTATGTGCCCGCAGAAACTCACTAGGATTTATCACGTCGAGACACAAGGCTGAACGCAAGACCTTAATTTCTAGGCAGAAGGGTGTATCCTACAGAATCGGCGTTATCCCGATATGAATAGCATGGAAAAGCCTGAAGCTATCGCAATGATCATCACGTAGATGACAGCGGCAATAAACGCTGGAACGAAAGACTCTAGCCAGCCCATTTCACAATAATATCTCACCAACGAAACCCAAGTAATTACAGTTGACACAAAGCCTATATCCATAATTGGAATCGAACTAGGAAACAAGGGCGCGGCTAAAGCAAACGCAGCACCGACAGCCAGACCAGAGCAAGCAATCACAAAAGAACTCTTATAGAAAGTGCGCTTTGTAGAGCCACCTGCCAAGATGCTGGCAAAGAAAAACGTGAAAATGACCAGGCTTGGGAAGAAAGAAAGAGACACAAACAGAAGAACCGGCAACATGTGGCTACTCCTGCACGCTGATGCATACTGACCTGCTTATTGAAGGAACAGATGTTCTCTCATCCATCGTTAAAACCCTCAACATGAAGTTGTGCTGAAGAGGTTTAAAAGGGGAACTCACATCTTGTAGTCACAATATGTGACTATATTTTGATGTTGTTTGCATTTATGTTGTTTGGGCTCAAAGAGAATTCCAGTGGATATCAACACTAACCTTTGGATCTAACCTTATGGAGGTCCACGAGTGGGCTCTGGCGGAATCCTAAACTAACGAGAAATGAGAGATTTTGCAGAAGGGACATCCCACTTGAAAGCCCTAATCGCTATCCAACAACCTCAATCGTAGAATCAGCGATATAATCTATCTCTTTCAACATAACACCCGGATGGACTGGCAGAGAAAACACCTGTTCTGAGGCTTTCTCTGTTTCTGGAAGACCATACATTGCGAATTGACGGTAGTAAGGCATAAGATGAATGGGTGTATGATAGTAAACAGTTGCTCCTATACCACGTTTCCTCAGCTTCTCCACAACTTTGTCTCTCTCTGCTTTCTTGCTCTGTTGAAGCCTCACCGTGTACAGATACCAGCTATGTTTGTGCTCCTTAGGTTCTGCAGGCAATGTCAGACATTTTGTCCCACTTAATCTTTCTGTCAAGCGCTGAGCGTTTCTTCGCCTTTTTTCCAGAAAAGTTGGAAGCTTTTCTAGTTGGATTATGCCGATGGCTGCAGTTACTTCCGGCATGCGATAGTTATGTCCAAACATCCGCGACACGTATTCGC
>JASFPO010000100.1:0-7295 GCA_050115935.1 Candidatus Bathyarchaeota archaeon
TTTGACAAGCCACAAATAGGTATATACATTGTAACCAGACCAAAAGACCCCGCTAACCTAGGTAAGCATCTGAACTATGCGAGCATAAGGAACACTGCTGTTCATGAAGCCTTTCCCGGTCATTTCTTGCAAGGAGCCACTTCCAACAGGGGGAGCTTCGTTCGCTTGCTGGCACAAGGAACCGAAACCGTTGAGGGTTGGGCCCATTATTGTGAAGAGATGATGACCGAAAAGGGATTCATAACCGATTTGGAGACCCGTCTCATTCAAGTCAACGACATGATTTGGCGAGCTGTCCGAATAATCGTTGATGTAAAACTCTCAAGGGGTGAAATGAGCTTCGAAGAAGCTGTGGGAATGCTTGTGAAAGAGACTGGAATGTCGAAGGAAGGTGCTACTGCTGAAGTTAAGAGATACACGCAGAGTCCAGGTTATCCTCTTTCCTATCTTATTGGAAAACACCTGATCCTTCAACTGAAAGAAGAAGTGAAACAGAAAATGGGCAACAGGTTCAACGATAGATTCTTCCACGACACCATAACCGCCAATGGATACCTACCCATATCAATGCTACACAAGGTTTTCAACCAAAAAATGGGCAAACACTGAGTTACCATTCTCTTGCTATAGATTAACTCTCTTTCTGGGAACCCCTCAACAAGTCCATCTGACCGGCTGAACGCGCGTGGCAAGCTGTCATACCAGTGTGAACCAGTTTGTCTTCAACAACTTATAGAGCTTCATATGCACGAAGAATGGACTCTTGCATTTCAGAAAACGTAAATAAACAACAAATGACGTAACCAGGATGGGGAAAAACTGATGAAAATTGCAGTCTCAGGCAAGGGCGGAGTTGGCAAAACCCTAGTCGCAGGTGTTCTTGCTCATTTTCTCGCAAAAGAAGGGTTCAAAGTTCTAGCTATCGACGCTGACCCTACACCAAATCTGGCTTTGACGTTAGGCATTTCCTTGGAAGAAGCGAAAAAGATTGTCCCAATCTCGGAAAATACCGAGCTCATAGAATCAAAAACTCAAACCAGCTTCACAGGTGTTTATCATCTGTCGTTCAATGTAGAAGACATCATCGAGAAGTTCAGCGTCAAATCTCCCTATGGCGTAGACATGCTTATAATGGGAACCGTGCGTTCTGCCGGCACCGGATGTATGTGTCCCGCTAATGCTGTTGTTAGACGACTGCTTCGCCATCTGCTGGTAAAACGAGATGAAGCGGTGGTTATAGACCTTGAGGCTGGCGTAGAGCATATGGGAAGAGGAACAGCAAAACATGTTGAAACGATACTTATAGTCAGCAACTCCAGCTTGAAATCCTTAGAAACCGCTAGAAAACTTCACAAACTAGCCAAAGAGACGGGAATCAAAAAAGCATTTATCATTGGAAACAACGTAGTGAGTTCCACCGAAAAGAATCTGATTGAAAAGTTCACTGCCGGTAACAACATGCAACTGCTTGGTTTTGTTCCGCATGATGAGCAGATTATGAAGGCTGACATGAACGGGGAATCACCTCTAAAGCATGCTGAGAGGTCCAAAGGCATCATAAGCATTCATGAAATGAGCAGGGCGCTTGTTAGGAATGAAAGATGAGTAGCAAGTAAACTGTTCTTCATTCTTTGAGTAGCCACATTAGTAGTATGCCTGACAAGAGCAAAACAAACTGAACCAGAGATTTCCACACATTGTGTTCCTTGTGCAATTCAGGAATAAGGTCTGTGGTGGCTATGTAGATGAAACTGCCAGCCGCAAACACTAAGAAATAGGCTAAGCTTGGAAGATGAGAAGAAAAAGAATACATAAGCAAGGCTCCAAGTACAGCTGTGAGGGCCGACAGAAGATTGTAGAACAAAGCCTTTGTTTTGCTGATGCCTCCATAGATAAGTATGCTGAAATCTCCTATCTCCTGAGGGACCTCGTGAGCTGCGACAGCCAATGTAGTGGCTAACCCTATGGGAACACTTGTGAGGAAACTTGCAGCAATGAGAACTCCGTCAATGAAATTATGGATAGCATCACCGAGAAGATTCAGATACGCAAAGACATGAACTGGACATTCCCTTTCGTGGCAGTGTCTCCAAAGAAGCTTTTCCAACAGAAAAAACACAAGTATACCCGCGAGAACACCGATGAATAGGTTCTCGCTTTGAGCAGGAAGGACATCTGATGACAAAGCTTCAGGAATAAGATGAAGGAAAGCTCCCCCTAACAATGTGCCAGACGCAAAACTAACAAGCAAAAGCAACAATTTTTTGAACAATTTTTCACTCAGTGACAAGAAGAAAAGTCCGATTAGAGATATGCCGCTAACTAGCAAGGTTGAGGCTAAGATCCACACAAAAGTAGGCATCTCCATATGCTTCACCACAGCAACGCTATTTACTTCACTTCTATTCTATAGATGTTTTCTGTGTCCTTTTAAAGAATTAACCCTAAGCAAGTAAAGTGAAGACCTCTTCTGTTATGCTAAATACAATGAGTCCATAAAACCCAAACCAAAAAAATGCAAGCAAAAACCGTCCCAGGCAAAAAAGAAGAGATTGCATGAGATATTGGCGCGCTAATCTCTGTCCAGACGCGGGAGCTAGTCTATTGCGTCATGCGCAACTAAGTCTTCCTACTGGGAAAATCTGAAATTTTCGCGTTTTGTCTAACTTTGACTCGTAAATCTCTGTTTTCAGATAGATTGGCAGCTTCTCTGGTTTTTCCCTCTTTGGGTGCTCAAAACCATCTGCGTTTCTTTTTTTCCTGTTCTTTGTCTTTTTTTGCTTCAGGTTTCTTAGGCTGTTCCTTGGCAGCTGGAGCTGTGGTTGGTTTGGGCGGTTGGCTCGCAGGCGGAGTCGCGCTTACCGTCACTTCCATGGGTTCCTTCTTCTGTGGTTGTTCTACTTTCTGTGCATGTTGTCGCGTCGGTGGGGGCCTCTGCGGCATTGGTGAAGGCTCTCTTTTCTTGAATGGTTCCTTCAATCTCCTTTCTAAGTCCATTCTCTTAGATTCCAGATGTTCAACAACCGCACGTCTCGCCTTAACCTTCTCTTCCAGCTCTTGAATTGAAAGTTTTTCTTCAAGTATCCTTATGCTCTCCGCTAAAACCTTCTCTTTATGTTCCATTGACTGCAACTCGTTTCTCAAATCTGTTCTTTTCCTTTGAATCTGTTCGAGTTGTGTTGCCGAACTCAAGTCATTTTCACCTAAGCTTTTCTATGCCGTTGGAAAGATAATTATAGATTATGAAGTCAGAATCTATATTGAATCTCAATGGTGGATTAACCTGCAACTTCTGATTTACGAGCACGTCTCAGGAGGAGGATTCGTCAACGAGAAAGTGTCGCCTAGCCTTCTAAGTGAAGGATTTGGCATGCTCAGAAGTTTGATCTTAGACTTAAAGGCAGCTGGACATAACATAACAACTTTGCTGGACTCAAGGCTTGAAGCATTCAATCCGCCGATCAAAGTAGACAAAGTAGTTTCAATCTCATCCTCCAACGAATTGAGCGATAACCTAGAGAAGTTTTCTAAGGCTGTTGACGCAGTTTATGTAATTGCACCAGAATCAGGTCAAACGTTGCAGAAGCTTGTCGAACTTGTGGAAACTTCTGGGGGGCTGTCTCTAAACAGCCAAACAGAGGCCATAAAGAAAACCTCTAACAAAATGATAGCCTTTCAAATATTGAAGAAAAGAGGAATGGTGATTCCAGAAACAGTGATGATCGATCTCGATGAAAATGTTGAGGGCATTAAGAACTTGACAAGGAGGCTTAAGTTTCCGCTTGTTTTCAAACCTGCAGATGGAGTTGGCTGTTGCGGATTAAGCGTTGTTAGAGATGAAAGCCACATGGTCGCCGCAGTTAGAAAGATAGCCAAAGAGTCGCTGAATGAACAGTTTGTTGCACAGGAACTGGTAGAGGGATTCAGCGTCAGTGCCAGTGTTATTTCAACAAATGAAAAAGCCTTGCCAATTACTTTGAATAAGCAAATGGTTACCTTGGCCTCTCCAGATGAAGAATCCTGCTATCATGGTGGAATTGTTCCTTTCAACCACATGTCAAAAGACGAGGCTTTGGAAGTAGCGCAAAAGGCGGTTGAATCAATAGATGGATTGAGAGGCCATGTCGGTGTTGACATGGTATTAACCAGAAATGGACCTGTGGTCATGGAGGTCAACCCTAGGCTTACAACATCTTACATTGGTTTGAGGGAGGTTATGAATCTCAATGTTGCTCAAGCAATAATTGACGCTGTTTTCAGACGAGAGCTTCCAGAAAGCATGCAAAATGTGGGTTATGCCTTTTTTTCGAAGGTAAAGGTTCCTCCAATCTGTCAAATGCTTTCTGAAACCTGGAGATTGAAGGAGATAGTTTCTCCACCTTTTCCAATAGTTGCCGAAGAGCCGGCTTGTGCGCTTCTTGCGTCTCATTCAGATAGATTGGAAAATGCTGAAATGGCATTTTACAGAGCTGAGAAAGATCTTCTAAAGCTTTGTGGCGGTGGTGATTGAGATGGTAAATGTTTTGGGATTGGATATAGGAGGCGTAAACACTAAAGCGGCTTTCTTGAGCACTCATGAGGGCACGATGAAAGAGCTGGAAACCGCAATAGAATATTTTCCCATATGGAAACGAGGGAAAGAGCGGCTTCCACGAGTTTTTGAAAAGTTGAGAAAACTGTTGACTGGCTCAACTTTGTTAGATGGTGTTGGCGTAACAATGACTGCTGAGTTGTCAGATGCCTACTGGAGTAAGAAGGATGGAGTCAATCACATTCTGGATTGTATGACCCAGATTTTTGGTGATGTGCCGATTTTTGTCCTTGATGTGGACGCCAAGTTAATTTCAGCTGGTGAAGCGAGAAGAACTCCCCTCAAAGTTGCAGCGGTCAATTGGGTGGCTACAGGATGGATGGTTTCGCAGATTATTGAAGACTGCGTTATTGTAGATGTAGGAAGCACAACAACAAGTATTGTCCCCCTAGTCAAAGGGAAAATTACCGCGGAGGGCAAGACTGACCTGGAAAAGCTTTTGATGGGAGAGCTTGTCTACACAGGAGCTTTGCGCACAAATGTTGCTGCAATCGTTGATCATGTTCCCCTTAGAGGTGGCAAAGCGAGGGTATCTTCAGAGTTGTTTGCTCAGTCTGGTGATGTACACTTGCTTCTAGACTATCTCAAAGAGAAAGATTACAGAGTGGAAACCGCTGACGGTCGCGGGAAGACCCGACAGGAGGCGATGGCTAGGCTAGCTCGTGTGGTTTGCGCTGACATTGATATGCTTGATGAGCGGGAAATCGTTGAGATGGCGAGGTTCATTCATGGAAGGCAGGTTGAACAAATCGCTGAGGGTCTAAGGCAGGTTTATGAGCGAATGAAACAACAGGTTCAAGATGTTCCAGTGGTTGTTGCAGGGCTTGGCAGAGATTTCCTAGCGAAGGAGGCTGCTGAGAAAGTTGGGTTCACTAAGATTTTTGATCTCGGTGAATTGCTGGACGTTAACGCTGCTTTCATGTCACCTTCTGTGGGTGTGGCTCTTATGGTGGCAAGTAAGATGGAGGGAAAGATTGTAAAATGGAAGCAGTTTTGAAGGTGGGTGGAAGCCTTTCTGAGTATCCTGCCAGTTTAAAAAGGCTGTGCAAAGAGTTGGACTCCTTTGCCAAAGATCATAAACTTCTCATAGTGCCTGGAGGAGGAAGATTCGCTGATGTAGTGAGAGATTCTGACAAAGCTTACGGTTTATCAAACATTGTTGCCCATAAAATGGCTGTTCTTGCTATGGATCAATTCGGACTCTTTCTCTCCGATATTATACCTGACTCTTACGTGTCTTCTTCTCTAGAGAAAGTGAAAAACTCTCCAAGTGGAACTTTGCCGATTCTTCTGCCGTCAAAGCTCATCTTTGAAAAGAACCCTTTAGTGTCTTCTTGGGACGTAACCTCAGACTCGATAGCTGCCTACGTCGCTGGCTTGTTGCATGCTAGAAAGCTGATTTTAGTCACCGATGTTGACGGAATTTTCACTGAGAACCCAAAGAAAGGCTTGAATGCGAAATTGATAACAGATATCTCAGCTGGACAACTGCTTAGCTGGAACAAGAGGACAAGTGTGGACAAGACGCTACCTAAAATGCTTCCTAAGACAAGATCAGACTGCTATGTTGTTAACGGTAAACACCCAAGAAGAATTAAGGCAGTTCTAGAAGAACGAAAGTCTGTTTATACACGCATCACTGTTTAGTTGCTATATGAAAAATATGCGTTTTCGACGATGCGGTCTCTTAGGTTGCGGTCTTTTAGGTCTTCTAGACATCTTAGAACCTCAGGTTTTTCTTTTGAATGTGTTTCTGAAATAAAATAGATTATGAAGTCGAAATATGAATTTCAATGAAGTCTGCAGGTGTATATGTCAACTATGCATGAGAGGCGATTGGCCAATGGGGCAAAGACACAGCAGAAACTGGCAAAGTGCTTGAAGCGAGTGGTAATTGATGTCCTTAAGAGAAGAGAGAACGTTCGTAGGCACTTATTTCGACAATGTTAAATGAACTCGGTGACAGCGTTAACATGAGGCATAAACATGCCCAAAGTCTATCAAAAGCAGGCTGTTGTAAACTACATTGCTCAATCAACACCAATCTACGAGTTCTTTAAGCTGTGTGATGCAACTTCTCTTGAAAAGAGAGTATTGGACTGCGGAGCAGGTGGGAGATACCCTCCACTCACTCTTTTCCTTGACCGCGGATATGAAACATATGGAATCGAAATAAGCAAGACACAATTAGAGAGCGCTCGCTCCTTTTGTAAGGAGAACAACATAGAACTGAACATACTGAGAGGAGACATGCGGAAAATCCCCTTTGATTTTGAATACTTCAGTTTTGCATTGGCCTACGAGTCAATATTCTTCCTGACCAAAGAGGGCATAGCAGTTGCCATGAGTGAGATTAAGAGAGTACTGAAGCCAAAAGGGTTGTGCTTCGTGACTTTCAGATCAATAGATGATAGTGAAAGACGAACCTTCCCCAAATCACATCCCGCAAGAATCATGCTGGGGAGCAACGGGCTTACATATCATGAAGATGATGAGCCAGAAATGTACTTCAGCGGATTCAATATACTTCAAAAGAAAAAGAGGATAAGAAAGACACTAGTGAAAGGAAAAAGAGGGAAACGAGCATACATCGATTATATTGCTCAGAAAATCTGACATGGATATCCCCATGCTTGCGTGTATATGCATCTTTCATGGAAAAGTGATTGTTGCAAAGGATATCTCTACTTCATTTACATCTTAG
>JASFPO010000101.1:0-7247 GCA_050115935.1 Candidatus Bathyarchaeota archaeon
CTTTAGCCTCGCTTTTTATCCACTCACGGCTTTGCTTCTGCCCGTTTTCATGGCACAGCAATTGGGATACGATTATGTTACAATAGGGTTAGCTTTCATGTTTTACAATTTGATATCTTCATCTGTGACGCTTGGCGCGCTGAGGATACCTCTTGATGTTCGGCGAGTTGTTGTTCAAAGCTCGATTGCCTTGTTTGCAGCGTTTCTTTTGGCAACTTCTGGTACTTACTTTTTTGCTCTTTTCTTGGCTCTGGCTCTTGCGAGCGGTCTTGGAATAGGCTTTTTTGAATCTATTATTGCGAAAGCAACGAGGAATAGTCTGTCTGTCTCAGTTGACATAGGATTACTACACATACCTATGAGGCTTGCAGAGTTCACATCAGTGTTGTCAGCCGGGTTTGTTGCCCAAGCTTTCGGATACATGCCTGTATTTGCTGCTTCAGGGGTATTCTTCACAGTTTTCTCGGTTCTCGCCTTATATGCTCTGAAAATACGAAACAGTTGAAAGCTCTTACTTGCCCTTTTCTACAATTAGTAGAAAGTTTACCTTGGCTCCCATTCCCCCAGGTGTAAACTTGGGATTAACGCTTGGGATGATTGCCACAACTTCACCTTCTAAACTGTTCAAGAATTGTTCTAGCTTCCTCTGGTCTCTCGTCATATCTATGTCGAATCTGTGAACTCGGTATTTCATCTTCATTCTTTATCCTCCTGCAGTACCATAGCATAAGCGATCCATAAAAGGAGTTGCTGAACAGCATATAGCGCGGGCTAGAGAGTTTTGTGGTGCCGAGGGCCAGATTTGAACCGGCGACAACCCGGTCTTCAGCTTCACCCTCAAACAAAACGTTTGAGTCGGGTGCTCTCCCAAGCTGAGCTACCTCGGCATACTACTCAGATTGAGATAGCATTTACATTTTTAAGCTTTCGGAAGACACTTAGAAAACTTGTTATGGCAGAGTGATGTCGTCCTCATCTCTTCATCGAACTATGGCTCTGCAAGTGACGTAAGATGACTCCTTTCTCTCTCTTCACAATGCCTTATTGTCAGAAGCATATATGTTCCTTGTGGAAGTATTTTCTAGAATTAAAAACTAGCAAAAGAGACAATTACACACTCCGCAATTGTAGAAAGGACATATGTGGGCCGGGCCGGATTCGAACCGGCGATCTTCGCCACGTGAAGGCGACGTCTTAGCCGAGCTGGACTACCGGCCCATTAGCTACTGAGAGATGTTTTCGCATTCCGTTATATTTATCGGTTTTGAGTTTCTCCAAGTGGCAGTAATCTGATAAACACAAATCTAGTGCTATTTCAATCTTCTCTTACTTGCAAACCGTTAATATTTCGTATCCCAAGTACTACAGGTGGTGAAGTTGGTTGAAAGAATGGATGTGCGTGCAAGTTAAGCACCATGATGATGTGGCTAGTACAATTGGGAGATTTCAAAAGAATGGCTGGAGCCTCCACACGTATCAGGTGACTGGTCGAGATGTCTGGATAAACCATTACTTGCTGTTTGAAAAAGGCGCATAGCAGGTATTATGTTGACGCTCCATATTCAGATGGGAGCGATGCCATCGAGCGAGAGATCAGAAAAAGAGCCAGAGAATTGCCTTAACTCAAAATAAATAGCACTGACTGAAAAAATCGCTTCTGACAATGCCTCAAATTATTAAAGTAACATAGGAAAATATGCTGATCCGATGCAAGATAGAGGAGAAGAAGTGAAATGAAGATGAAAAAGATACATAAACAGATAGTAGAAACTCTAAAGGAAGACTCTCCCTTGACACTTGATGAAATCTCTCAAAAACTCGACATGCCCAAGAAGAAAGTCTTCAAAGCACTCCGCAAGCTGTTTCAAGAAGAAATAATCAAAACTGAAAACGTCAGGTCCTACAAACTTTCTGAAGAGACAGAAGCGAGCAAGTGAAACATAAGAATGTTCAGTACCTACACTTTTTTGCGCATTTAGCAGGGGCAAACTGAGAAGAACATCTCTGACTGATCCAAGAAATCTCTAGGTCTATTCTTGCTTACACACATTTGGCAGCTTCTTCTTATGGTCATTTTGTTCATTTTTGAGGACTTGCTCAGGCACTAATGTGTCTCTGAAGGTGAGAAGTTCCGAAATTGTCTCCTCCACCCTTGCACTATAATCCATCCATCTTCGAATCTCTGATATCAGAATCCTTGTCATCAAAACCAAAACCATTGTCATGACACCTAACGATAGGACTACTGCACCAGACCCAGTGTAATTTGGTACAAAGAGCATAGAGAATCCACTCGCCAACATGACTGCCGCAATGATGAGCCCTGCCTTGAAAGCTTCCTTCTCTTCTATCACAATTTCACATCTGAATAAACTTCAGAATTTTGAGTATATAATGTGTGTGAATGGTAGATATATATTAAAAGTTAGAGCACCAGTTACAATTTCCCTTTCATATATTGCAGATTTACTGAAGAGGCAAAAACCAGTAAACATTGACGCTGCATAGGCATACGAAATCTTAATGAGTTCAAATTCCCTAATCTCTTAGATGATGACCGCGACTAAATTCGAGAAGTCAGCATGTGAAAACTGTGGCCAACCCCTATTTCTTAGCAAGGAAAAGTGCAGAGACTTCATTGAAGGTAAGTTGAAACAAGGATACATAGTGTGCAGATGCTGTGGAGCTAAGCAGACATTAGAAGCTGGGCGTGATGAAAAAGCAGGAAGAGGCCAGAAAGGACAACCCAGCACTAGTTAGGAGCTCATCAGTATCTTTGAAAACTCTCCGCTTCAAATCGCAAACCAAACTGGATAGAATCAGATTCCTTTGCAACATTGCTTATCGCACGAGTTCTCGCTTTTTCCAGCGTAGATTCTTGCTACGGCATTTGCGACACTTGGTTGCTGAAGACGCATTTCGAACTCCACACTCGCGGCAGATCTTCATGTAAAGGCGATGCTTCTGAGCAATGGTCTTTTTGAAAGGATCAGTGATTGGCATAGCTTGCCTTCTCCATGGTAGTTGTTAAGCTACCTTACCACCGACTAAATATACTTTTCCCACGCTTGTCGACAGTACTATTGAGGCTCAGTCAGAAGTGCGCTGGATATAGGGGTAAGCTTTAAGAGGCACACGATAAAATTGAAGGTACGGGAAGGAAAAGGAACAAAATGCCAAGACATCGAGGTATGACTAAGAAGACTAAGAAGAAGAAACAGAAAAGAGCCGCAAAAAAGAGACAGAGACGGCGAAAGAAGGCTAAATAGATTCAGAAACTCTTATTGATAGAATCATATTTGGATTTTCAGAACAACTACTTGTGTTTTCTTGGACGTCAATTTTAGAATTCTGGTATATCTTAGTATCTTCTTCGTCGCTGATAATCTCTTCTTTCACCGTATCTTCTTCTGCCAAATCGCCTTTCTTGCTCGTATCGCTTGTCAGACAGATTGTTATCCGTGTTCACCTTTGTGATAGGCGACTCCTCCAAAACTTCGAAACTGCCATATCTTCCAATGTTCAGGCGCATGTTCCCTCTAAACAAGTTCACGTAGCCGTTCGTAATACTAAGGGTAGCTTCCTCGTTTATCTTGTCCACATTGTCGTCCCAAAGCGTCATATACACACATGCCGTTTCATCTCCGACCAAGGCATCTGCAACTCTGCGTACAGTGTAGTCTCTTCCCGTGAAATTCCTAACTTCACTTTTAGAGATCACCTTTACGACAGTGTTCACTCCTCTTGATCTTGGGGTTAATTTCTCTACCTTCACCAACTCTTTACTTTCAGATTGTTCTTCCTCTGACATATCTCATACACTCACTTTGATCCTTCATGCTCATTAAGCAACGCACTTCTTAAGGGTTGTGGAGCAACCAGTGTGGAATCTGTTCAACTTACATGTGTTGACTCAAGATCTTCGCAACTTCGCTTGGCTTTTCCGCCACCAACACGCCAGCCTTTTCAAAGGCTTCTATCTTGCTCTTGGCTGTTCCGGTTCGTCCCATAACGATTGCACCTGCATGACCCATTCTTTTTCCAGACGGTGCTGTTCTTCCGGCCACATAAGCAACTATTGGCTTTTCGCATCCCTCGCTTGCAATTAACTCTGCTGCCTGTTCCTCCAAGTTGCCTCCAATTTCGCCTATTAAGGCAACAGCTTTTGTCTGCTTGTCTTCTTCAAAATGCTTGAGGATTTCTACGAAGCTCAAGCCTATGATGGGGTCGCCTCCCAAGCCTACGCAAGTTGACTGCCCCAGATTCGCATCGGTAATTCCAGCTGCGATCTCATAGGTTAGGGTTCCACTTCTTGAGGCTACACCCACTATTCCTGATTTGAAAACATGCGCTGGCATTATCCCAAGCTTACATTCGCCTGGCGAAATTACACCTGGCGTGTTAGGGCCAATAACCACTGAACCAATTCGTTTTGCCTTTGCTATTATTTCTATCGCATCTTTTATGGGAATGTGCTCGGTGATTATAACGATTGTTTTCAAGTTCGCTTCCAAGGCTTCCAAGGCTGCCTCAGCCGCGAACCGGGCTGGAACAAAAATTATTGAAGCATTTGCGTCTTGGGTTTCAGTTGCTTCTTTCACTGTATCGAAAACTGGTATGCCGTGAACTTGAATGCCTCCTTTTCCCGGCGTTACTCCAGCCACTATCCGGGTTCCATAATCAAGCATGAGTCTTGTGTGAAAGCTTCCTTGAAGTCCTGTAATGCCTTGCACAATAGCACGGGTTTGTTTGTTAACGAAAATGCCCATGTCATTTTTCTCCTCCCATTTCTGCGATCTCCACAACCTTCTCAGCTGCTTCCTCCATACTACTCAGGACATAAATTCCTGCTTCTGTTAACATGCGTCTTCCTTCTTCTTCGTTTGTTCCCACAAGCCTTATTACCATGGGCTTAGCGAAGCCTGCTCGCTTTCTCTCCTCCAGGATGCCTTTAGCTACTTCATCACAGCGAGTGATGCCGCCCAAAACGTTAATGAAAACTGCATTAACTCTGGCGTCGGATAAAACCATATTCAGTGCTGTGGCCATCTTCTCTGCTGAAGCTCCTCCACCAATATCTAAAAAATTAGCTGGATTTCCACCATACAGTTGAATTGTATCCAACGTTGCCATAACCAATCCAGCGCCGTTCCCTATTATGCCAATGTCTCCTTCAAGTTGGACATATGCCAGTCCGCTTTTCTGAGCCTCCAGTTCCTGGGTGGTTTGCTCAATTTTTCCTTCGGCTGGGCGGCTTTGCAGTTCTGCATGTCTGTAAAGTGCGTTGTCATCTATGATGATTCGTGTGTCAGCAGCAACAAACTCTCGGTTAGGCTTCTCCATAAGAGGATTGATTTCAACCAGCTCCACGTCATAGTCTATAGCCAACCTATAAAGCCCAAAAAAGGTCGAGGCTAAACTCAACATCTGCTTTCCAGTGTACCCCATTTTTCTGGCCAGGTAACGTGCATGGTAAGACTGAAACCCGTAAACAGGGTTGATAAAAACCTTGACTATTTTCTCCGGCAACTTGGCAGCAACTTCCTCGATATCCATGCCACCTTCCGATGAGGCCACGGCTACATAACAGCGCTGAGCGCGGTCTACTGTAATTCCAAGATACAACTCTTTCTGCGCTGAAATCTTTTCTTCGATCAAAACACTGCGAACTCTTACACCTTTTACTTCAGCACCTAGAAGCTTCTTGGCAGCAAGTTCAGCTTCTCTCGGAGTATCCGCAAATAGAATTCCACCTGCTTTGCCTCTTCCAGCCACGAGGATTTGAGCCTTCACCATAACCGGAACGTTAAGTTTGGCGGCAATTTCTTCAGCCTGCGCTGGTGTGGTGGCGGTTTCTCCTGTTGGGGTGGGTATTCTGTATTTTGCGAAGATCCTTTTGGCTTCGTGTTCATGAAGTTTCAACTTGTCTTTAGTCTCTCCTTTTGGGTTACTTCAAGGTCTGTATTGTTACGTAGGATTTTGTGTCTTGTATTCCCTCGATTGCTATAAGCTTTTTGAGGGCTTCGTCAAGTCTTTTCTGTTCCACAACAAGGATGGCGTCCATATCTCCTGTTACTCTGAAAATCCGTTCAATTGGAAACTTCAACAATTGTGTGTAGGCTTCTTTTCGAAGGAGCGGAGAGACTTTGATGAAGACAAAGGCAGGGTCAGCTGATATTCCCAGTAGGTTCAAGCCTTTTTCTGTTACGTCAATGAACCCTCTACCTGTGCGGATCAATCCGTTGTCTCGTAGCTTGCGCAGATGTACGTTTAGTGCTTGGCGGCTTATATTGAGTTGTTTGGCGAGTTCGCTTTGCTTCAAGTTTATTGTATACGTAGTGACAGGTTTGCCTTTGCGATAAAGCATGTGGAGCAACCTAAGCGGTTTTCCCGTGGGCATTTCCGTTGGCACGGCGTTCACCAGTTTATGTTTAGTTAGATTCTTCTTTACATAAGTAAAGGACATAAAGCTTTTGTGTGCATCTTACCTCGCAGTTGTTCTTCTAGCGTTGTTCGTGACAAGCGGGGCTTCATTGCCTATTGGACCATGCATGTGGCCATACTCTTATGGGAGAGAAAGGAGTAGACGACCGGGAACAGAAAGGTCCGGAAACCACATGCGTTGGCTCTCAACCTCTGCCCCTATACTTAGGGACTTACACGTTATTTCTCCCTCAAAAAGAAGGGGTTTCTGTTTTGGGCTTTTAGTTCGCTCTACCGAGGTCTGTCCATACCCATACGCTGGTACATTAGTGCTTTCGCTCTCTCCAACTCCGCAGCGTCTAAGCGTGCGTGTACTGCGAATGGTTTTGGTTCGAACGGTGTACTTGTGATTGATGGATGAAATGAATTGTCGGGTCCTAAGCCCTTGATCAACCGGGTCACTCTTGAGGCTCTTTGTCCTGCTGAACCCTTCTTCCCAAACATCTTCAACTTCATATTCATCACCACTTTTGATATTTAAACGTCTGTTTTAAACCTAATGTGGATGTGGTTTATAAAGTTTCCGTTTTAGTAGTTTAATGATCCTAGCCTCAGTTAGTCCTCATTTATTTAGGAAAAGATTTTTATACTAATTTAAAATATGTTTTAACTGTGAGAGATATGAAGCCGATTCAAGTGTTGAGGGATCCTGAAGCGTTCAAGCTTTTGGCTGATGGAACCAGAAGAAAAATATTGTATCTGCTTAGAGTTAAAGAGATGACTGTGAGTCAACTAGCTGCCCAACTTAACGTTACTCCTCAAGC
>JASFPO010000102.1:0-7217 GCA_050115935.1 Candidatus Bathyarchaeota archaeon
GCAGCAACTTTTGCGCCCTGCGAGAACCTCCTTAAGACATTCTTGATTATAGTATTCTCGCTGCAATAGCCGTTGTAGATTTTTGATATGGATTCGGCTGGAGATAGAAAGGAGTGTGTGCTTGTGATGATGCTCGAACCTAGTTTTTCAAGTTTCCTTCTGTTTGCTTCCTGAAATTCTGCCATCCCTGCGTATTCAGTTACCACGACAACTTTGACGCCTGAACCTTTGAAAGCTTCAGCTGTCTTCACACCGGTTACACCACTCGCGGATGCTACCACAACATATTTTGAACCTTGGCTTAAGGCAGCGTTCTTAGCCACTTCTATGGTCTGCTCAGTGTTCTGCGCTCCAAAATCGTCAAAGTAATGTACTTCTCGCTTAACCACGCCTCTTTTCACCCGATTAGTCTCTTATTAATTGGAAGTTTAAGCTTTTTTGCACGAACGCATAAGAAGTGGGATTTTACCGGGGAATAAGCCAAGAAAACTCGGAAACAGAAGTCGCCAGATTGCTGTGGTTGGATGGATAATTTAGAGTAGTATGTCAGTTGAGTCAACCTGCACAATGCACACGCATGAGGATATTCATCCATGTCACGCGCAAAGCTCTTAAAGCGATTTTGCCTATTTGCGAACTATATGTCTCCTAGAAACGTTGTCGACACACAGAGTCAAGGAGTTCCTTTTGTTCTCACAGGGTCAGCTACGGACATGAGCGACTTCAACCTCAGTCCTTTTCGAGCATTCACAGGAGGATTTCCAACCGGCATCATCCCTAGAAGATTACTTAGAAAACACTGGTATCCTCCGGTGCCCAACAATGGAGATGGTAGTGCCAAATATGCACCTTATGGGATGCGAAAAATCGAAGCCTTGCTGATTAAGCATTTTGGCGTGGAAAATGTTGTTGTGGTGCATCCGGAAGACTTGGAAAAGGTTGTGGGACCGAAAACGAAAGTCATTGGAATATCTTCCATGGAGCCGGCTGGAACAGGTTTTGTCAGTCGAACTTACACGTCTTTTGTGGGTTTTGGCGGAGAGCCCGTAGCGGCTGCAGAATTCAGAGATTTGTTGAAAAAGCCAATTCTGCGAAATTGTGGTGCCAAAATAATCCTCGGGGGCTCTGGTGCTTGGCAGATTCACAAGGCTAAGTTGCAGAGGAAATATGGAATAGACTGCATTGTCATGGGTGAAGGTGAAAAAGCAGCCTTGAGGATTTTTCGCATGGCTCTCAATGGAGAGAAGCTTCCTCAGGTTGTTGAAACCGAATCTCCTGATCCAGAGGAGATCCCCTGTATCGTGCACCCTTCGATTTTTGGCACGGTGGAGATTACACGCGGGTGTGGCCGTGGTTGTAAGTTTTGCTCGCCAACATTGAGAAAAAGTCACTCCTTTCCTTTACAGCACATCATAACGGAAGTGGAATTAAACGCGAAAAACGGCACAGAAATGATCATTTTGGCGAGTGACGACATCTTCTTGTACAAATCTAAAGGAAAATTTCTGCCAAATCGTGAAGCGATCGTCACGTTACTTGAATCAATTGCTGCAGTGCCTGGAGTCAAGTATATTCAACCCGCTCATGCGTCGCTGGCGCCTGTTGTCTATGATCCTAAGATGATTGAAGAGATTGGTCCAGTTCTTTTTGACAAAGCGAATTGGATTACAAATGGAATCAAACATAGCTCGGTCGAAATCGGCATTGAGACGGGAAGTATTCGGCTTATGAATGAACACATGAAGGGGAAGATGTTACCGTATAAACCCAGAGACTGGCATGACGTTGTAACGAAAGGAATTGCAATCTTAAACGAGAACCATATTTGGCCTTTGGCAACATTCATAGTTGGATTGCCAGGTGAAAACGAGAAAGATACGATTGCCACGCTAGAACTTTTGGACAAGCTGAGATTCAAGAAGGTATTCTATGTACCCTTATTGTTTACTTCAGAAGAAGACTGTATGCTTAGAGAAGCGCGACATATGGATCTGAAGCATTTGACGCCGCTGCAATGGAAGCTTATAGCTACGTGCTGGGAGCGCAACATAGAAGCTTTCGTTCCAAAGGGTCTAAAATGGAGAATAAAGCTTGCCGCAATGGTTGCTTATGCGCTGTATTATCGATGGAAACATGGTAGGAAAGTTTTGAGGCCAATGATGACATTTTCAGGATGGAACAAGGATCGCGGTCGCTAGCTGCACTATTGGAAGAGTCTAATCAACGAAGTCTGTAGTTTTCTCTTTTGTCCTTGCTCTCTTTAGGTATGGTTATAGTGAATCTGGCGCCTTTGCCTTGTTTGCCTGTTTCTTGGATGTTCCAGCCGTATACTTCGCACATCTTTCTGATTAGATAGAGGCCGTAGCCTGAGCCTTTGCCGTAGCCTTCCCTGAAGATTTTCTCCTTTTCCCTTTTGGATATGCCAATGCCATCATCCTCAAAGACCAGTTTTAACGTGTCTTTGCTCGCTTCTTCGTAGTACAATCTGATTTGGCTAATCTTTTCACCGTGTCTAAGTGAGTTGTCTATCAGATTGTAGAAGAGCTGTCTCAGCAACGAATCAGCCAGCAGAGTCAATCCCTGACAGTTATTGGTTACAACAATGTTGCTCAATTCCGAGAACAGCATGGCCGCCTGTTTAAAAGTCTTCTCAACATCTAGATGGACAAGTTCTTCGACACCTAGTTTCTCGTAGATTCTTGCGAAATCAAAGATCTTTTCAACCTGTCCGCAAGCTGTTTCAATCTCCTTCAGATGCCCTAAGGCTTCATTGTCCGAAGGTAGCTTTTGCTTGGCCAAGAAGGCGTTCATTGTTACTGCGGAGAGCCTGTTTCGTGCATCGTGTCTTGTCAGCTTGCCGACTACGCCTAGCTTTTCATTCATTGTCCGCAGCTTTTCCTCTGCTTTCTTGCGTTCAGTAACGTCTCGGGCTATGCCTATGACTTCGGTCTTTCCTTTCCTTTTCACGGGAATGCTTGTGGCTTCAACTGTAACTTTGGTTCCATCCATTCTTGTCAGTTCTAACTCGATTGGCCCAGACTTCTGTCCCCTCACGTTCTTAAGAAGAGCTTTCATAATCCTCGGTATCTGTCTCTTCGGAACAAGCCCTATCCTCAGCATGTTCTTGCCAATCAAATCCTCTCTTTTGTAGCCAATCAGCTCTTCTGCTTGCTTGTTGCCGTCAAGGAAATTGCCTTTCAGATCATTTGTATAGATGGCGTCAGGAGCATTCTCCACTAATTGTCGGAGTCTTTCTTCCGACTCTCTGAGTCTTTCGTTCATTTCCTTGCTTTCAGTAATGTCTCTGACAATAGCCTGAAGGCCAACTGGGAACCCGAATCTCTTGAGCAGCTTGGTTTCAGCTTCCACCCAAATCTGGTTTCCATCTCGCCGCTTCAATTTCACCCTCAGAGGACCCATATCTTTTCCCAAGAATTTGCCTTTCATGCGTTTGGCTGCGAGATTGAGGACTTTGTCAGTCACTATATCATGTTCACGTGCGACGGCAAGCGCATTCTTGTTTAAGAGCTCCTCTCTTGAATAACCTATGATTTCTTCGATCTTCTTGTTGATGTAGGTGATTTTGCCCTTGAAGTTTATGTTCAATATTCCGACGGGAGTTTCCTCTATCAAAGTCTTGTATCTTTCCTCGGATTCATCCAGTGCCTTCTGTGCCTTCTTGTGTTCGGTGACCTCTCTCAGGATTCCCTGAAATCCTATGGTTTTGCCGTTCCTTTTAAGCACAGCAAAATGGCCCTCTGCCCAGCCATTAGTTCCGTCTTTCCGAACGTACGAGAATTCGAATTTTGATGGCAATTTTCCCTTCAGAGCCGAACTCATCAACTTCAAATATCTTGGGATGTCTCTTGCTCGGATAGTTCCAATCTTTGTGAAGTGTTTGCCAACCACTTCATTTCTTGAAAAGCCCGTTAGTTTCAAGAAAGTAGGATTGACTGATGTTATCACGCCTTTTAGATCAATAGTTGTTATGCCATCTGGAGCTAGTTCAACAATGCTTCTGTACTTCTCTTCAGACTCTCTCAGGGAATCTTCAACCTTCTTACGCTCGGTGATGTCTCGTGAGATTCCGAACAGACCGATTACATTGCCCTCTTTGTCAACCCAAGGCATCTTTGACGTCAGAACCCATGTTCCCGCAGCACTCTCTTCTTTGTTAATTATCGGCTTTCCCGTTTTGATAACCTGAAGATCCTCATTGTATGTTTCCTTTGCAATCTCTTCAGGAAAAAGCTCCAAGTCAGTCTTTCCAATAATTTCTCCCTCACTGCGCCCGAAGAATTCACAAAAGTGCTTGCTCACACGGTGGAATCTGGCTTCATTGTCCTTGAAGTAGATGAAATCAGGATGGTGTCCAAGGAGGGTTTGAATAAGATCTCTTTCATGAGCCAAATTCTTCTCCGCAAGCCTGCGTTTGGAGATATCTTGGCATGTTGTTTGAAGAACAACCTCACCCGCCATGTTAACCTGAACCATATTTAGAAGAGCGTCAAATGTTGTCCCGTCTTTCCGCTTTAGCGTTGCGCCAAAATTCTTCACAACGCCATGTTGGTTGAGAATTCCGAGCAACTCCTCTCTCTGTTCTGCGTCTCCATAGATTTCAGCTGCCTTCATCTTATGGAGCTCCTTCTTGGAGTATCCAAGAATATTCTCCAACGCTTCATTCGTTGCGATCACTGAGCCATCAAGAGCAGATAAGCCGACGCCGATTGGTGATTGTTCGAATAGAAGACGGTATTTCTCTTCTGACGCTCGGGTTCTCTCTTCAATCATCTTGCGTTCTGTGATGTCACGAATGATGAATAGGGCTTTGTCGACCCGTCCATTTCTAGCAATCGGGGCGATGCTGTCTTCGTACCATCTTGTGAAACCAGTACCTTTCATCCCGACTCCTTTAACCTCTAGTCTAGCAGATTTCCTGTTTCCAAAAACCTGTTCGATTTTTTTCTTCAATATAGAACTATGCTCTTGAGGTGTATAGTCGTAAATAGAGCTTCCAACTACTTCTTTTTCATCAAAACCTAGAGTTGTACGATTAATGAACAGTATTTCGCCATCACGGTCTATGATTGCAATATAATCAAGGACATTCTCGGCTAGAGAACGCCATTTTTCTTCACTTATCATCAGCTCCTCTTCTGCTTTCTTGCGTTCTGTGATGTCCGTGACAATGGCGTGAGATCCAATTATTGCATTCTTGTATTTGAAAATGGTCGGGCTGGAATGCAAGTGGACAATATAACCTTTCTTGTGAACAGCTTTGAACTCAAAATCAAGTTTTTCTTTAGGATTTGCCATAAAGCCTCTGAAGATTTGCAGCATTCGGCTCTTGTCGTCTGGATGAATAAGATTAACAAAGGGTGTGCCGAGAAGCTCCTTCTCAGAGTAGCCGAGGATTGAACAGAGTGCTCTATTCACAAATGCAAATTTCCCTTCAACATCCACAGTGAGTATTCCAGCACCTGTGTTCTCAACAAGGCTTTGATATTTTGTTTCAGTTCTTGCTTGTTCTTCCTCTGCCCACCTAGCCTTCACAGTGGTTCTCACGCCATGTGCTAGTTCACCGTATACTGTTTCTGGATTACCAATCTTGTTGAAGTATCGATCTGCACCCAGATTCAAAGCCTTAATCGCCATTTCCTCTCTGCCCTTACCAGTGAAGATGATAAATGGAAGATTGTTGCCGTTATCTCTTAGCTCCTTGAGGAAATCGAGACCACTTCTTTCAGGCATAACGTAGTCCGAAACAATCGCATCATACCTCTTCTCCTTCATTTTGTCCAAGGCTTCTTCAACAGAATTGGCAGTTTCCACATGAAAGTTGCCTTGCATCTCCAAGATTGGCTTCGCAACCTTCAAGAAGCTAGCTTCATCGTCAACGTGCAAAACCCTAATTGGTGCTTCTTCAGCCACTTCTACTACATCTTTTCTTGCATGCTCCACAGTAGATTGCGCCATCTAGCCAACTCCTATCTTCAGTTCATGCATGACTTTTGCTTTAATTTCTGCTTATAAAGCTTTAATAGTTGTGAAATTAAGAGATGAATCACTAATCTCTCCAATTCAGATTCAGAATAGCTAAATAAAACCAATTATGTCGTATTCGGAATCCGAACCCGAACAATAGGCCTCCTTAAAGCGTTCCCTTGAAAAGATCTTCTTGTTCAGAAATAAACAAGTCCTTGATGGAATATTTATCGGCTAGCTCCACCATATCAACATTCTTCACGATGGCAACTGGTACCCCTTCGTTTCCTTGACCCATGACCAACTCGGCAGCAGCCGCAATTTCATCTACAACAGCTACGTTCTTCACTTTCAAAATATAATCGTAAAGATCCCTCTTACCCCGATAATCCCTGAACGGATTAACTCCAGCTATTCCAATCGCGTGTTCCACTTGCCCCCTTCGGAAAGGCCGGCTATACGTGTCGCTTATTATCACCGCAACCCGTTTTCCCGTTAATTTCGCTATTTTCTGACGGATTCTTTCCGCAGATTCATCAGAGTCCTTTGGCAAAAGCGCATAGAAGTCCTCGCCTTTAACATTCGATTTGTCTATGCCAGCGTTGATACATACTATGCCATTCTCGTTTTCCACGATAAATATCTCAGAGGAAGCCTTCACAATCCTCCGAGAAGCCCGCAATACCTGTTCAATAAAGCTTGGATCTTTCAGTGTGATCTTCGCCAGTTTCTGGGCCTTTTCAGAGGGTACGATTTTTCCCAGTTCGAAAATTCTTCCTTCAGCCTTCGAAACAATTTTTTGAGCAACAACCAGAACGTCTCCATCTTCAAAGGGAACTTCTCGTCTCCGCGCGGCTTCTGTTATCAACTCAGCCAAGTCGTCTCCCCTTTTCACAGATGGAAAACCTATAAGACCGATGACGCTGATTGTCTTCGCATTCTTCATTTCATTTTCACCACTACAACGATTCGGTTTCTTACCATATTATGGACAGACATGTTAAAGCACCATCCCCTTTGCGAAATTCTGACACATCTAACTCTTTGACAGAAAAACCTTCATCTTCTATGAGTTTCCTTGTCTTTGGATAGCCCTTTGCCACAAAGACTGTTCCGTTTATGGCGAGGCAATCTGCAGCATATTCTTCTCCTCTCGGAACCATAATCTTTCTCAGACCTCCAAGAAGATCCATGTTGAAGTGCCCTTCTGAGAGAATGACACAGCTGTCTCC
>JASFPO010000103.1:0-7212 GCA_050115935.1 Candidatus Bathyarchaeota archaeon
AATTGTAGAGTCCATTGACACCGCCTACGTGGGCGAGCAAGGAGTACAAGAGATAGTTGACAAGGCTCCAGAAATCCTTCGAAAGGTCAGATATGTAGAAGAGAAACGCATTGTGCAAGAGTTTCTCTATGAAATCGGACATGACACAGGTCTAGCTACCTATGGCGAAGAAGAAGTGAAAAGAAGTCTGAAAATGGGAGCCGTGAAAACCTTGTTGCTATCAGAAGACCTTGAACGCGTCAGAGTAACCATCAAATGCACCAACTGCGACTATCAAAAACAAGAGACTATGCGAAGTCAGGCTCTCATGGCTTATGAACAAAATTCCGTTGGAAAGGCCTGCCCAAAATGCAAAACGCCAAATCTAACCTTAGCAGAAACAAAAGAGATCATCGATGATTTAGCTGAATTGGCGGAGGAGGCTGGAGCAGACGTTGAGGTTATATCTGGCCAAACTGAAGAGGGACAAATGCTGAAGAAATCTTTTGGCGGCATAGCTGCGGTTCTTCGCTTCAAGCACTGAAATCAGAATTGAGCGAGTTTGGAGAAGACTTATTTCTATCCCTTTGTTCCTTGGCACTGATGGTGCATGGAAGAGAATTTTCAGAATCTAAGGAGAAAGCACAAGGATTTCACAAAAGGAGAAGCAGATGCGTTGACAGTAAGAGATGAGGCATTGTCAGTTTTAAAGGAGGCCAAGAAGAGGGGAGACGAAAAGATTCTGAGAGAGATTGAGGACATGCTTTTAGAATTAGAATCTTCTATACAAGAGAACACATGTAAGTGCCATCGAAAGAGTTCCATTTGCTAGCCAGATGCAGCTTGAGAGTCTTTAGAACTCTGGAAGGATTACATCAATTTAATATTCAGCGAGAAACTTCACATCTGGGTATTCTCGTACCTCTCTGCCTTTTCCCTTCCTTGTCAAAATTCTCATTTTTTCCAACTTGCATGTTCCCTTGATGTCTTCTTGAGCTAGATTCAGAATGTGCGCACTTTTGCTGGTTCCAGCGTAGATAGTAACGTTCTTAATGATGGCGTTCAGTGGCTTCCTTCGTTCGGCCTTGTCTCTACGAATCTCCTCTATCACCGCCATTATCAAGTCACCGCATTTCTCAGCTTCTTCATCCATCATTCTCTTGTCGGGAATTGGCCATGGAGAAACATGAATGCTTCTATGCTTCTGGTCTTCTGCATAAAGAGTCTGATAGATTTCTTCAGTTGTGTGCGGAACAATAGGCGCTAGCAACTGGAGAATTCGGTAGATAGCCAAGTAAAGTATGTGTTGCGCCGCTTTTCTCTTGGCATCACCGTGGGTTTCCGGCTTGTAGAGTCTATGCTTTATGGCTTCGATATATGAATCGCAGAAGGTGTGCCAGGTGAAGTTTCGAATCTCTTCGGCTGCAATGTTGAATTGGCATTCTTCTAGTGTCGAAGTAGATTTCGAAATGACCTTTGCCAACTTGCTCAGTAGCCATCTATCCAAAAGTTCTAACTCTACTTCATCTTTTGGGTTGTAATCTTGCATATGCTGGCTGGCAAATCTGGCCGCGTTCCAGAGTTTTATGAGAAATCGCCACCCGTATTCCACGTCAGCCCATCTGAAGGGGATGTCTGAGCCTGTGGCTCCTCCGGTTGCAGCCCACTGGCGGGCAGCGTCTGCTCCATACTTGCTGAAGACTTCTGGTGTTGATATGTAATTGCCAAGCGACTTGCTCATCTTTCTACCATTACTTCCTAGAACCATGCCGTTGATGAGACAACTTTTGTAGGGCTTCTCGTTGAACAGGGCTAGGTGGCGAACCATGAGGTAGTAAGCCCATGTGCGAATGATGTCAATGCCTGAAGGATGAACATCTGCTGGAAAGAGTCTATGCCAGTCTTTTCTATCAGGCCATCCTGCGTGAACGGCACAGGTTATAGAGGAGTCAAACCACGTGTCGAAAACATCTTTCTCAGGTATGAACTCTCTTGATCCACATTCTGCGCAACTTCCGACTTTTGGAGGCTGTATTCTTGGGTCTATTGGCACCCAATCTTTCTCAGCGAGCACGGTTGCCTTGCATTTTTTGCAGTACCATATTGGAATTGGCGTGGCGAAGACTCTTTGTCGTGAGATTACCCAGTCCCAGTCAAGGGATTTCGCCCAGTCTATTAGTCGTGTTCGCATGTGATCTGGATACCACGTGATTTCCCAAGCGTTTTTCTCCACGTCGTCGGTTAGTTTGCGTGTCTTCATGAACCATTGTTCGCGCTCTAAGATTTCTATTGGAGTTTTGCATCTGCCGCAAACCCCGACTTCTTGTTGTAATGGTTCTGTTTTTTCCAAGAGTTCCTCTTTTCGTAGGTCTTCTACTATGGCTTTTTTGGCTTCTGCTGTGGTCATTACAGCGTATTTTCCAGCGTTGTGGTTCATTCTTCCTTTTTCATCAATGCACATTATCACTGGTAAGCCATGTCTAGCCACACTTTTCACGTCTGCCTTGTCTCCGTATGTGCATATCATGACAACCCCTGTGCCGAACTCTGGGTCAACCATATCTTCAGCTATGATTTTCACCTTGCGTTTGGCAATTGGCACATTGATATCGTTTCCAACGTACTGCTTGTAGCGGTCATCATTTGGGTCGACCACCACTGTGACACAGGCTGGTAAAAGCTCTGGACGTGTGGTTGCAATGGTTAGATGTCCTTTGTCTTCCAATGGAAACTTGATGAAATGAAGCGTGCCCTCTCTGTTTTCATGTTCAACTTCAGCGTCAGCTATTGCGGTTTCACATCTGGGGCACCAGTTGACTGGATGAGTTCCTTGGTAGATGAATCCTTTCTTGTAGAGAAGAATGAACGAGAGCTGAGTTCTTCTCCAGTAGTCAGGATTCATTGTCTTGTATTCGGTTGTCCAATCGATGGAGCATCCCAGCCGCTTGATCGCTGTCTTCATTACGTCTATGTATTTTTCGACGAATTGTTCGCAGAGTTTTCGAAATTTGTCTGGCGGCACGTCTGTCTTCTTGATTCCGTAGTGTTCCTCGGTTTCCACTTCGGTTGGCAAGCCGTGGCAATCCCATCCTTGGGGAAAGTGAACATTGTAACCTCGCATGCGTTTGTAGCGAGCGACTATGTCGAAGTAGGTCCAGTTGAGCATGTTTCCCATATGAAAGTCGCCTGAGGGATATGGAGGCGGCGTGTCAATCGTGTAAGCTGGACGTTTTCTGTCTTTCCAATCAAAACGATAGATACCTATGTCTTCCCATTTATTCTGCCACTTTTCTTCGATTTGGATGACGTTGCATTGTTTGGGCAGAGTCTTCATTGGCTTCCACCTTTATCGTTAAGTGTGATTCATTTTTTGTTGACAACCCATTAATAAGGATAGATATAGACTTTACGAACAGTCGTTCCTTTTCTGTACTATAGAGAAGGGTACAGAGACACTATTATCGGTGTCACTTCTCGATCGTAAAATCGAAGAGAAATCCCTGAACTTTAGCCTGACCACTTCTTCTATGGCTTTGTTGTAGGGAATCTTGGAATTATGGTTAGCCTCTAAATCTTTCGCTTGGACAAGACTGCTCTGAAGCTTCCGCAACAGTCAAAGAGACCGATCGTGAGCTCAGTTCTCTTGCCATTCCTGTCGGGTCTGCCAGCCATCTTCCAAGTCTTTCTGGGAGTAGATACTTCTCCTCCACACTTAGGACATTTCGCCACAAGTTTATCCTCCATAACAATCCATCATTTTGTCACGATGATAAATAAAAGACTATCGTCTATTTCTGAACTCCAGTTAGGTCTACAGTTTCTTGGATTTCGTCTAATGCTTCACATAATGGTTGTATCTTCAGCTGGATGAGAGTCTTGAACTGTCTTATTACACCTTGCCCATCATGTGTCTATAACACATTTCATTTCAAATCGCCTTCTATTTCAGGAAGAAATATTCTATAACCTCTTCCCGGTGAAAAGAATGGTGGAAGAAAAAATGCAGGAAGTGACATTTCATGCGAGAAATATCTTGGAAGCATTTTGGCTATCATGTTGTGTATGACACTGACATTTATGATGCGATCAACTTCGCAAGCAAGCACGGTTTTGGCTACGTTGTTCCAGATTTGATGATTCCACGTTTCTTTCCCGAGCGTTTCAGCCAATCAGAAAGGCAGCGCATTCGAGAAGTCGCAACGTCAAAAGGCGTGTCCATTTCGTTTCACGGTCCATCTGATTACCTTTGCCTCGGAACTCTGTATCCAGAGGTTAGAAAAGCTGTCCTTCATCGAATGAAACTGTGCCTGGATTTCGCTCGCGACGTTGGAGCGGAAAGACTTACCATTCATATCGAACCTCCATTTGATTTTGTTTTCGCTGGAAGGAAGGGCACCTACCTGAAAGATCACTGGATAATCCATAAGGAAGCACTGAAACAAAGCCTATTAGAGCTCTGTGAACATTCCAGAGGAGATGTGCTTGTCTGCGTCGAGAACAATAGGTGGAGCAGAATTGCTATGGAAGTTTTAGAAGAACTCCTGCCAAATGGAAACCTCTTTCTAACATGGGACATACCAAAGAGCCATGATATCACTGGAGAACCAATCATCAACGTAGAGGATTTCTTCATGCACCACTTAGAGAAAGTCAGAGAATGCCATCTTCACGACCAGAAGCCAGGAAGATACTCACACGACATCCTAGGCGTTGGAAAAATCGATTTCTCTCACTATCTTGGAACACTGGTGCCTCAGGATGTTCACTTCACACTTGAAATTCGCCCTAGAGAAGACGCACTGAAAAGCCTGAAACTACTGAAGGACATTCTAGAGAACCTCGGTTGGAAGGTTTCTACATCTACTAACTCAAGCGGATAAACGTGCATTATGTGTGCAGAAGTGAGTATTTTGAGAGACTAACCTAAATCCTCTGCCGCCTCTTGTAGATCCTTCATCGTATCGATGGTTGTCCACCAACCCTTCAAGCGATAGACGCCGAGAGATCCCGCCTTCGCAAGCTTTGGAAAAGTCTCTCTTTCAATGTCACCGCTTTCAGGCAGAAACTTCGCAACCTTCTTATTCAAAACGTAGATTCCAGCATTCACCAAAACATCAGAAAAAACCGGCTTTTCTCTAAATCCAAAAACCTTGTCACCCTTCTTTGACACGTCCAAGATTCCGTAAGGACACTTCAAAGGCACCGCAACTATGGTGCAGACGAAGCCACGCTTTTTATGCCAGCTGATCAGATCGTCAACTTCCATGTCTGTCAGTATGTCACCATTCACAACAACAAACGGGCTTGACCTGACCAGTTCGAGTGCCTGCTTAATCGCTCCACCGGTTCCAAGAGGCTCATACTCGCTCTCAACGGAATATTCTACATTTACTCCGAAATCCTCTCCATCACCAAAATGCTCACGTATCTTCTCAAAGCGGTAACCACAAGCAAAGATAACACCTGATACACCGTTCCGCCTCAGCCACAAAATCTGACGTTCAGCAATGGGACGACCACCAACGATAATCATAGGCTTAGGCATGTCGCTTGTCAAAGGTCTCAAACGTAGCCCTTGTCCACCAGCCAGAATTATAGCCTCACTCATTCGCATCACAATTCTGCAACACGTATGCACAAATAAAAGACTTTTGCAGAATAGCTCATTAAGACGTTACTGCACAGACGTACGCCACGCATTCTTATCGAGTAACAATAACTTTAAAAGTTGACGAATTAGATTCTAAGTCCCAAAAATGAGGGAAAAGCATGTCTCATACTATATGTCATTTGGAAATTCCTACAACTGACGTGAAAAAATCCGGAGAGTTCTACAAGAAGCTGTTCGGCTGGAAAATCGATTACACTTGGGGCAAAGACTATGCAACCTTCAACACTGGAGAAGAGCGGCTAGGCGGAGGACTGGACAGAAAAGACGAGATAACCCCAGGCAACATAATCATATACATCCAAGTTGACGACATCAACGCAATGCTTGAAAAAGTTGAGAAGCTTGGCGCCAAAAAAGTGACGGAGAAGACAGAAATCCCGAACGTAGGCTGGTTTGGTCTCTTCACTGACTTGGACGGCAACACCATAGGCTTATTCACTCCAAAGGGATAAGCCACCTTCCCTTTTTACAAGTACTCTCTTAGAGTGTTTATGCAATAGCTCCACGTGCGCAGTCGACTTTTTGCAAAACATAAATTGAGCGTCGTCATAGCCTTCTAAGGCAGGATTGTATTAACATGAGCGAGGAGACAATCATCAGGGACGAGCATGGGGCCAAATTCGACAAGTATCTAACTCGCATTACTCCCTTTGGTTTCTCTGGTGCTCTTCTAGTGTCCAAGAAGGGTGAAGTAGTTCTCAACAAGGGATATGGAATGGCAATCAGAGAGAAAAACATCTGCAACACTGCCGAGACCGTTTTCAACATCGGCTCCCTCACAAAACAGTTTACAGCTTCTGCGATTATGAAATTAGAGATGCAAGATAAGCTGAACACTAATGATCGCCTTGACAAGTATGTCAATAATGTACCAGTGGATAAGGAAGGCATCACTATTCATCATCTGCTCACCCACACTGCAGGGGTGATTAACTACACAGGTGAAGACCATGAAATGGCCCATCGTGATGAAACCATTCATAAAATCCTTGACGCGCCACTGCTCTTTACTCCTGGAAAAGATTTCAAGTACTCGAATGCTGGCTACAGCTTGTTGGCAGCGGTCATTGAACTTGTTTCCCGCAAATCTTACGAGGAGTATTTGAGCGATCACTTGTTCAAGCCTGCAGGAATGACCGTTACCGGCTACAGAATTCCAAACTGGAAAGAAAGAATGATTGCCAATTGGTATATAGGAGAAACAAACAACGGCACACACTTGGAGAGACCATATCCTTACTGGAACCTACTTGGCAACGGTGGGATACTCTCCACTACTGATGACATGTTCAAATGGTATCTCGCCCTCAAGAGCGATTCCATTCTCTCCTCTGGGGCGAAAAAGAAATTGTTTACACCTTTTCTCAAGAACTATGCGTACGGCTGGGGCGTGGAAAAAGCTGAGCATGGAACATTGATCCAGCATGATGGTGCGAACGACCTAGGAAGCAGTGCAGACTTCACTTGGTTTGTGGATTTCGACTTAGTCACCATCCTGCTTTGCAATCAATCATATGGAGAAGCGCTTCTCATCTCTCAGGTGAGAGACAAAATCGAAAGAA
>JASFPO010000104.1:0-7147 GCA_050115935.1 Candidatus Bathyarchaeota archaeon
AACATGGTATGAAGCTTGGAAAATATCTGCTATTCAGCGGGGAGGAAGCTCAATCCATGTTGAGTGAAAAAGACTCGGTCGTCGCGTTTTGTCACATGAATTCCCGCAGATACAAAGGAAAAGATGCTTTCCGCATTCTCGTAAGCGGTTGGGAGTTCAGTAGCCCCCGTCGTCAGATAGGTGACAATGAGCACATTGTTGCTCTAAGCGACCATTCCGACTTTCAGGGATTACTACAATATGTAGAAGAGAGCAAACCTAAGTTGGTTATAACAGACAACTATCGCAACGGCGCCGCAAAAACACTAGCCAAACAGATAGAAAAGAAACTGAAAATACCAGCGAAACCACTCCCAAAATAGCCTTTTTCTCGTTCTATTGGGCTGTTGATTACGAGCTTTTCGAAGGTCAGACAGGAAACACATCAGATATTGATGCGGATACCTTCTGTGCTTATTTTGCTCTGCTAAAAGCGCCATCCAAGATTGTTGTTGGTGTTCCTTTGCGTATTCTGAAAATGAATAGTATTGTTGCGACTACTAAGACTGCAGCCAACATGCCGATGCTCAGCGGGGTTATCAGTTGAGGCGGAATGAGACGTGCGGGACCCAAACTCATGGCTATTGAGTGTATACTATGGCTATATGTGAAGTGGAGATGCCAAGAATCATCCAGTGATGTAGCTACGTAATCTATCTGGTCACCGTCGAAGTAGACCTCAACATCCGCTATGTCGCCAACAAGGGTTTTCGCGAGGAATACATTGACATATCCTGTAGTGTCTGAAGGACCAGTCACGGTGAAGCTTAACTCTCTACTTGTGGAATTGAAGGCTAACTCAGATACTGTAGAGTTAGAGGCAACTGAGAAAACGCTTTTCTCCTCAAAGGGTATCACAGCCAAGTTGACCGTGGTGATTGATCCAGGATAGATTGAATCACCAGACCATGTAGCTCTTACGAGGTAGCTTCCAGTTGCAGCCGGCATCCAAACAGCCGAGTAGCTTCCATCGGAAGCCGTATTGATGAGGGTCATGTCGTTCCAAGTCTCTCCTCCAGTGACGCTATAAGAGAGGAACAACGGGGTCTCTGAGAGGCCTACCTCATTACAGGTCAAGCTACCGTTGATATTGACTTTGAATCCGACATAGGATGTAGAACTGCTTAAAGAGAGGGAGATGCTCGTGGGCAGTAAGCAGTTGATGCTGGGAGACCACAGCGTGTCCGAAGTCAAGGATGTAGTAGGCGTTGCGTCCGGAACGACTTCTGCGCCCTTCCAGGTTATGCTGGATATTGAATAGTTTCCGGTCGGAGTCTGGTTGTACGTTACGGAGGAAGAGACTGTTCTAGTGGTGTCGTTTGGGAACTTGATAGCCCAAGATGTAGGATGGATAAGGGTCGTTCCAGTATTGTCGTAGAAGATTGGATCGAGTGTTAGGGAGCAGATCGTGCAGTTTACAGTTGGGTTGCCATTTGTGGGATCAAAGCTCACGTTTGACGGGTATACATCGTTGCCTTGCCAAAGGATGCTGTTCCAAGTTGTGTTTCCGTTCTGGATGAAATAACTCAAGTTTGGGTCTAGAGGAGCTGAGGTAGTTCCATTGGGGAAGACTAGTTCGAAGGATGAGGGAAGCGTGTGGAGATCGTCACCGTCATTGTCCTTAAACGAGTTCTTGAATGAAACCAAAAAGACTTGACAGTTGATGGTCCACGTTCCACCCAGCACTGGAGTATAGGTGACATCAGCAAGTGGCTTCACGTTACTCCCTTGCCACATTACCTTCTGCAAGGTCCAATCACCGCAGTCAAGCCATTGATTGGAAAACATTGAAAATCTCACCTTGCACGTTCCCACTCCTTGGATTGCTGGACTGTTTGCTTCTATCAACGAAGGCTGCACGTGGGGTGAGGAACCGGAACTATAGTTAAACTCGAAGTTCGTTAGATACTGCTTCGTTCCTACCGCCATTCGAACTTCCTCCCAGTAAAGCTTGGGCTGACTGACATAGGACACTCGTAATTTGTCATCCGAACCTATGCTCAGGCAAGATCCCCAGTGACCATGAGAACGACGATACGAATTTGGATCATTGAGGTATTCATAACCTTCATCTTCGTTGATTGTGGTAATCTCCCATGAATCGTCTCCGTAGTATGCATATTTTGCGCCCCAAACTATGTGAGGACGAGACTCCGAATCGATGGCAAGGGATGTAACATACACTCCGGAGGACACCATTTCTACAACCTCAATATTCCACAATGCGCCATCGAAGTACGCGTATTTGAGCGCTGTTCCGTTGTTATAGGATATATGTGGGTCGCCTGATGGATCCAAGACCAGGGAGGGTCCGGCTCCGCCTCTATCGATGGTCTGAATATTCCATGAGGACCCATCAAAGCCGGCGTACTTCAATGATCTGGTAGTTTCCGTGAGCCCAGAATATGCGATATGAGGGTGGTTCTCAGAGTCTAAGGCAATGAACGGCCTCGCGTTCTCGCTTCCGGCGTATGGGCAATCACTGTCTACTGTTTCTTTGGTCCAACTAAGACCGTCGAAGAAGGCGTATTGGAGTCCAGATCCATTTAAATACGTGATATGAGGGTTGTCCTGTGAATCCAAGGCAATGGTCGAACCTGGGAAAATACCTATATTTTCCGTATAGTTGGCGACGACCTCAGTTTTCCATGAGCCCCCATTGAAATGTGCATACTTAACTCGCGGGGACGGAGTGGTTTGGTACTCGACATACGTAATATGAGAATAATCCTTAGAATCAACCGCAATGGCCGATTCCCTTGAATCGACGTTATCAACGAGTTCACGAACCCAGTACATGCCATTATGGTAGATGTGTCTGAGACTGTGATAATCGCCGTACTGGTAGCTAATATGAGGAAGATCTTTTGAGTCAAGGGCAATAGATGTCCGACCCAAAAGCGCAGGACTTCCGATATAGTAACTGAATCTTGTGAAGGCAAATCTCCAGGATTGCGGTTCTTCAGCTAAAGCTCTACTCTCTATGGAGGATGTCGTGCTAGCCCAAGCCAGCACTGATAAGAGGGGAACAAGGAATAGGAGTACACTCTTCCTCAACGTATCAACCTCGCTATGTGCTGCGAAGGCCTGCGCACGCAAAATGAGCATGAGAAGCGGAGACGTGTAAATTGCTATTTTGATCCTTCAAACAGATTTCTCCATCTAGGATTAGAAAAAGCATGCTCAAAAGTGTTGTTCTTCGGGAAAAACAGAACATATAACTTCTAGAAAAACAGAACTGTGTTCCTTTTAAGTAACATAAAAGAAATACTTGTAATATTACAGGAGTAACTTTGCGGAGTTCTCTCGTGATGAACGAGGAAAAACCAAGGGATATGGCGTGGATATACAAAGCTCTTGGTCACCCTCATCGCAAGAGAATTATAGAAATCATCAGCAACAAAGGAAGAAGCGGTTTCAAAGAACTTCACGAAAAGCTAAACATCAGTGTCGGCGCCCTGTACTACCACATCGATATGTTGGATCATCTCATCACACAAGACGATCAACGTAAATACATACTTACAAAACGCGGAAAACTCGCCTACAAACTGCTCAAGACCGAGGAAGAACAGCTTTCCTCTATTTCATTGGCAGAAACCAAAAAACCTGAAGGCACAGGGTCAAGTTTCTTCACTACACTTCAACAAATATTCATACCAGCACGACTCTTCCTCTACATGTCTGCCCGACCTATTCACTTCATTCCGCTGGCAGTACTAATCGTTACGTTTGGAGCTTGGGTTGCCGCTCAAGCCAGTCTTGACTTCGTCTTGGTGTTCCCTGACAGCTTAACAAAAGCACCTCCACTTCTGACAGCAACCTCTTTTGTGGCTAGTTGGCTGATTCTCTTCACATTGTGCAATCTCATAGCCACCATTTTGTTCAACAGAAAAGGTGGAAACAGGACTTTGCTGATTACAACTGCATTTTCTCTTCTACCATTAATTCTCTTCTCCTGCATTTGGTACGCAAGTAGAATCCTCAACCTCAGCTTCACAACAGCACAAGCAACGCTTTTGCTATTGCCCTTTCAGATGTGGACCATTATGATGATGAGTACCGCCATAAGTCTATCCAAAGGCCTGAGAATAGACAAAGCCGCCCTAATCTGCTTCATCACAATCTACATCAACCTAACCTATCTCATACTTAGACTCACTGTTTAGAAAGAAAACACGTCAACGACAATCAAAAACTCGAATCAACGAGCGCCTTTCACCTTTCTAGCTTTCCAACTATGAAGTCTTCCACCCATTGCCTTGCTATGTCATCTGGAACCTGAACAGGCGGATGCTTAAACGCATAAGAAGAAATGCCTGTTAAAGGTCCACTTATTTTTCTGTCAAGTGCCAGCTTCATTGCTCTGATAACGTCTATGACAACTCCTGCACTGTTTGGCGAATCTTCTACCTCCAACTTCGCGGTCAACACGAAAGGTTGATTTCCAAATTTCCTACCTTTAACAAAGATGTAGCAGATCTTTTTATCGTCCAAAAAAGGCACATAATCAGAAGGTCCAATTCTAGTGGGAACATTGTAAGGAACTAAACTTGTTACAGCCTCCGTCTTGCTTATTCGTTTCGTTTTAAGCCGGTTCTCCACGGTCATGTTAAGAAAGTCAGTGTTTCCACCCAAATTCAATTGGTAGGTTTCGTCTATTTCGACACCTCTGTCCACACACAATCTCACAAGGTTTCGATGCAAAATTGTGGCCCCAAACTGGCTTTTGATGTCATCACCAGCCACAGGCAACCCTTTCTCCTCAAACTTTCTACTCCACCCTGAGTCAGAAGCGATAAACTCAGGTATACAGTTTGCGAAAGCACAATCTGAACTCAAGGCAGCTTGCGCATAATAACGCGTTGCCTCATGACTTCCAACCGGAACGAGGTTAACCAGGATCTCTGCCTTTGCTTCTTTGAGAACATCCTTCACATCCACGGGCTGCATCTCTGTCCCATTATAGCTTTTAAAAGGATTTTTCATGTGAGATGCAACTCCATCAAGTATAGGCGCAGCAAGAACTTTCACTCCTTGAGAGGACACTTCCGTAAATTTTGCACAGCAGTTAGGTTCAACGAATATGGCTTCGCCTAGGTCCTTGCCAACCTTTTGTTTGTTCACGTCGAAAGCAGCTACAAAACGTATGTCCTTGATATGGTAACCACCAAAGTTTACATGCATTAACCCAGGAACCTTGGCTTTTTCATCAAGATTTCTGTAGTATTCAACTCCTTGAATCAAAGCAGAAGCGCAATTGCCCACACCCGCAATTGCCACTCGAATCTCAGTCAATCTAATCAGCCTACAATCGCATTGTTATCCCTATTCGTATTAAGCTTGCGCTCAGGCCTAAGCTGAACAGAAACTCCTTTAATAGAGAACGTAATTCTATCTAGTACTACATACGAAGGTCCATAGACCATGCTAATCCGAGAAGTCATACTCGAAAACTTCATGTCCTATGAATATGCTAGAATACCATTTAGACCAGGCGTTAATGTTGTCTGCGGGCCAAACGGATCAGGTAAATCATCTATACTTCTCGGAATCTCTGTGGCGCTTGGTCAATCTTACACTGAACGTTCCAGAAAGTTAAGCGACCTCATCCGCTGGGGAAAGGATCAAGCAAGAGTCACACTGATGCTGGACAATTCTCGCAGAGGTAAACGTCGTCCCATTCCAAGGATCGACAAAGATCAGATCTTTTTGACGCGCATCTTGAGACGCGACGGCAAATACTGGTTTGAACTTGAAAACAGGGCTGCAAACAAGCTGGAAGTAAAACGATTACTCTCAAAACTTGGAGTCGACCCAGACAACATGCTTATCATCATGCATCAGAACATGGTTGAAATGTTCAGTGTGTTGTCTCCCCAAGAAAAACTCCATATAATGGAAGCCGCTGTGGGCTTCGAATCCTACCGCCGAGATGTTTCGTCTGCCCAGAAAAAACTAGGCCGAGTGCTAAGCCAAGAGGAATCAGTGGGCAAGCTACTTGAGTCAGCAGAGCAGACCTTAAACTATTGGCGCGAACAATACGACCGCTACCAACAAAAGAAACAACTCATTATGAAAAGACGTTTCCTCGAAAGAGAACTCGCTTGGGCTGAAGTCGTGAAAAGAGAAGAAGCCGTCGCTGAACTGCAAGCACAAATTGAGAAAGAACAAAACGAGATCACCCGAATCCAAACTGAAATGCAAAGCCTTAGCGATCAAACAGCCCAGATGCACACCAAGATTCAACAGCTAAAAGGCGAATGGCAAAAACTCATCGAGGAGCGATTAACCTTAGAAAGAGAAAGAGCAAAGCACGAATACGCTCTCACAACAACAAACCATACACTGACAGAGACACAGTCTTGGATAAACCTCCACCAAGAAAACATACAGAACTGCCTAAAAAAGACAGAATCACTAGACATCGTGCTAAGAGAAAACGGAAACCCGCTCAACGTAGAAGCACAATTGACAGAAGTGAAAGAAGCATACAAGAAACTCGAAAACCTGTGGACTCAAAGGCTCCATCTAAAGAACGAAGACCTAGAGAAGATAATTGAGACTTCAACCAGACAACTTGAAGCTTTGAACCGCTCAGTTTCTGATACCCAAGAAAAGATGAATCACTCAAACCTAGAGATGGAAGAGACGAATGAAGGCTTCATTAACCAGAGAATTCGATTAGCACTCTCACAATTTAAGAGCGAAAACCTAACAAAAAACCTGAAAAAGCTTAACCGAGAACTGCAAGCAACGACAACAGAAGTGAACAACGCAATAAGAGGAGCAGAAGAGATGGGGCCAAGAATAGTGCCAATGAAAACCATTGGAGAAATCCTAGATGAAATCCGACTAACCGATGGTCACATAGCCGCTCTAGCCGATGTCTCAGAAGACATCGAACGCATGTACGAATCATACTCGAAACTTTATCTACAACTCAAAGAAAAAGCTCAGCAAGTCGCAGAGAACCGAGAGAAAGCCCTAGAAGAAGTCAGGCTTCGAATGGAAGCTTGGCGAAAAGTCGTTGAAAGTCTACTTGAGCGTGTTAACCGTCAATACCGAACAATTTTGTCGAATGCTCAAGCAGTAGGCGAAGTTCGCC
>JASFPO010000105.1:0-7079 GCA_050115935.1 Candidatus Bathyarchaeota archaeon
AAAGTTGTAGCGGTTCATGGAAAGAACGGACTGGTTAGAGTTCGCTTTCGAAAGGGCTTACCCGGACGAACTGGAATTCAAATCGAGACAATAGGATAAACGTCACCTTCTGGATGTAGTGTTCAGTTTTTCAAACCTCTTTAGGACCTGAAAAACCGTGTCGTTTGAAATCGAATAGAACATCCATTTCCCTCGTCTTTCGCTAAGGATTAGCCTGGCATTTTCTAGAATATTTAGATGGTGAGAAATCGTGGGTTGTGAAATGTCGATTGCAAGGTTGAGTTCGCAAACACACATCTTTCGGTGTGTCAAAAGCTTCAAGATTTTCAGTCTTGTAGGGTCAGAAAACGCTTTAAAAAGCCTCGCTTCTTCTTTCAACTTCTTCCAAGATATGCTCGCTGAGAGTGTTCGAAGCTGCTTGATATGTTCAGATGCGCTTTCTGCAGGACAGATTCCAGAGTCAATTAATCTTTCAACGGCTTTTTCGCTCAAACTATCAGCCTCATTTTAGCTTTCTGAAGTTTCTAACATATAAGGAATCAAATAGATATTTTTAAATATTTCAATTTATAACTTTCTCTTCTTCATATGGGGGCACATAAGATGCCTGGCAAAAGAGGAGAGACACTAGGGGTCTTCGAGAAATATCTTACTTTATGGATCGCCATCTGCATAGTCGCTGGGCTTCTATTAGGAAGGTTTCTTCCTGCCTTCGGCCAATATTTGGACTCTCTGAAATTCGCCAGACTATCCATTCCAATCGGCATCTGCTTATTCTTTATGATGTACCCAACAGTTGTGGGTATAGCTTTTACCGATATCAAGAAGGCAGTGAGGAAGCCAAAACCCATGCTTCTCACGATAATTGCCAATTGGATTATTGCTCCTCCGCTGATGACGCTTTTTGCAAATCTCTTCCTTCAGGGAAATCCCGAATATATTGCAGGAGTGATACTTTTGGGCATGTCTCCATGTACGGCCATGGTCATGTGGTGGATCCTGCTGGCTAAAGGAGACTTAGCTCAGGGACTAATAAACACCGCCATCAATGCGGTTCTGATGCTGGCTCTGTACGCGCCTCTATCAGCATTCTATCTAGGCGTAAGTGGCATACCCGTACCTTGGGATCTCATCGCCATGAGCGTGATCATTTTCATAGCTCTTCCAGTATCTTTAGGCGCGATTTCTAGAAGGGTGCTCATAGATAGGAAAGGGAAGGAATGGTTTAACGGTATCTATCTTGGGCTTGTACGTAGAATATCCATCATTGCATTGCTTCTCACTTTGATTGTCATGTTCTCGTTTCAAGGAGAGATAATTCTCAATGATCCTCTTCTTGTAGGCTACCTTGCCGCTCCCAACCTGCTTCATTATGCTGTTATGATTGCTATTACCTATACTGCTTCTTGGCTGTCAAATTGGGACTACTCAACATCCATTGACACAACTCTCATCGGTTCAAGTAGCCACTTTGAAGTGGCCATTGCAGTCGCAACAACGCTTTATGGGCTTAATTCAGGCGCTGCCCTAGCTACAGTGATAGGACCTCTTATGGAAGTTCCGTTAATGCTGTCCCTAGTAAGATTTGGTCTGCGAACGAGCCACTGGTTTCCAAGGAACAAAAGAAAAATCTAGGACTTGAAAATCCAGAAATCCGGTGAAAACATGGAGTCATAACACATTGGGGAAGAATGTTCGAGTCAAAACATGGGAAGAGTTCAAAAGATTAGCTATTGAAGGCAAGCCGAAGAACATCGTTTATATCATCGCCCAAAGCATTCCAGTCAGGAATCTAACTGCTCTTAAGTTGATTCTACATGTTGAAGACACACAATACATCTTCACCGACTGTGCGAAAGGTGACAAGCTACGGAAAACTGGAATTCCCATTCACAGCGATACTAAAGGAAACCGCTTTATCAAAGACGAAGATGTAAAAAGCTTCATAATGATGCAGCTACAAAGAGAGGATCTGCAAATTTTCTCATACTGGACGATCTAAA
The DNA here is from genome assembly GCA_050115935.1 of Candidatus Bathyarchaeota archaeon. GTDB lineage: Archaea > Thermoproteota > Bathyarchaeia > Bathyarchaeales > Bathyarchaeaceae. The sequence goes on from JASFPO010000105.1 coordinate 2,004, forward strand.
AAGAAAGCTTAGCATTTAAATACTCAACATTCTAACGTACTGTTCCTAGTTCCGCAGACGTGTAAGAGCCCACATACTTAAAGAAAACACTGCCCTTTTTTTATACCACAACTTTTCATACGTATTCTTTTGAATTAAAACAGAGCAAATAGAGAAAAAGAAGCATACAAATTATACTGATTTTGTCTATTCCTCGCAAAGGAGAGATTTCTCAGCGAGATTATTTTGCTTATTCTGTTAAATTGTGTCTCTTGGACTTAACTTTTATTGAGAAATGTGTTAATGATGAGGCATAGGCTGGCAGATCGTTAAGAAAACTTTGCATCTTCAGAATGGGCACTATTGGAACTTCATTGTGGAATTTAAAGGGTCCTTGTGTAAGTGATAAAACCGTTGGAATGAATGAGGCTTGTTTCCATGTTTGGAGTTTGATCTTTGAGTAGACTGTGGGAAAAGCGTCTGCTAGTGCTTTGGTTCTTTTCATTTGCATTTCAACCGCTTTCACTATAGCAGCTCTGGTCCAGCCATGATGCCAATGCTTACAGTCTGCACAGACGACAAGAGGCTCCTTACAGGCCACAAGATCGACCTCCCACCGTTTCTCTGCGTGTTTAAAACGGAAATTGCTTGTTACGTTGTAACTGTTTACTTTGAAAGTCTCAGCAGCCAAGTTCTCAAACTCTCTCCATTGAAGAAAAGTGCACACGCGTTCAAGATCTGCTCCTAGCCGAATGGCCCGAACTGCAACTCCTAAACGTTGAAAAGATGCCGCCTCAATTACGCCTTGCTTCTGTTGACAAAGTCTTTCTTGACAAAGCTTATCCAAAGTCTCATCAACAACTTCGAGTGAAACTCGGGAATCCTTGGCAAGAAGTTCCTTTCGAAATGGTCCTTGCTTCGTCAATCTTAATAACGAAACGAGAATCCGCCTTTCAATTTCCATACTTATTCAAGACTACTGTACAAAGCTCCTATTTTAACAATTGAGCTGATCGAAATCATCGGTCGTATGGTAGCCCAATACCCATTAAGTGATTCTTTAAATGAAAAACGCAGTCAGGCTTCAAATTGAGTTCAAAAGTTGAAACGTACGAATTACGTTGAAAGTCCCCAAGTTTCGCGGAATAATTCACACAGATACCTCTGGATATTATAAACTCTTAAAGCCAACTTTTTCCAATTTCACGTTAAGGGTGTACAAGAATGGCAGAGGTAGGAAAAACTCTGAATGAGTCATTATTTGGTCCCAAGTCTAAATCAGGCAAATGTAAGGGTTGTGAATACCCCTTAGAGATCTACGAAATCAACTTCAAGAAAGGCAGAAAGATACTGAGATGCCAAAGATGCGGCCTATACCACTATTACAAGAAAGACTTCGTTGGCAAATGGAAGCTTCAGAGAGCCGTCAAACCCGATTTCCCTCCACAATAACGTACACACGTGTCATGTAAAAACTTAACAATAGCCTAGACCTATTCCATTTTATGAACCGTTATCTAGCTAAAACTCAAAAGTCTAAGCGGCTATATGAAAGAGCCAAACGTGTTTTTCCAGCAGGAGTCTCCTACATCATTCGTCACATGGAGCCCTACCCCTTCTATACAGTGAAAGCACAAGGAAGCAAACTTGTTGACGCAGATGGAAACGAATACATCGATTTCTGGATGGGCCACTACGCGCTAATTCTGGGTCATAGCCCACCAAAGATCATGAGACAGGTCCACCAGCAAATTGAGAAAGGAACACATTATGGAACATGTCACGAGCTGGAAGTAGATTTAGCCGAACAAGTTGCAAGGATGGTTCCAAGCGCTGAGATGGTGCGCTTCACGAATTCTGGAACTGAAGCTCTCATGTATACAATTCGGCTAGCTCGGTCATATACTAAGCGAGAAAAGATCGCTAAGTTTGAGGGAGGTTGGCACGGCGGCTACGACGCGTTACATGTAGCTGTGAAACCACCGTTTAGCGTTCCCGAATCCTGTGGACTAACGAAAGGAGCCCTGAAAGACACAGTTGCTTTGCCTTTCAACGACATTAATAAAGTCGAAGAAATGATGGGAAAACAGAAGCTAGCCGCAGTTGTTGTTGAACCTGTGCTCGGAGCAGGGGGTTGTATCCCGCCTGAAAAGCAATTTCTGAAAGCGCTAAGAGATCTATGTTCTGAAAATGGTGCCTTACTTGTTTTTGATGAAATCATTACTGGTTTTAGACTTGCACCTGGGGGAGGGCAGCAATTATTCAACGTATTGCCTGACCTCACAGTTCTAGGTAAGATCTTAGGCGGAGGTTTTCCTGTTGGAGCAATCGCTGGACCAAGGGATATCATGGAACTCATGGACCCGCTTCTTCACGAACGCCCAAAGTTTTCTTTTCATGGTGGAACCTTCAGCGCCAACCCGGTTACCATGAGTGCAGGCTTGGCTACGTTAAAGACATTGGAAGATGGCACGATAATTAACGAGTTGAACAAACGGGGAGACAAGCTGCGGAGAGAACTTGCCAGTATTTTTGAGCGGAGCCATCTGAGCGTAAAGGTTGTTGGAACAAGCTCTCTTTTCAACACATATTTCTCAGATGAAGAGATAAGAGACGTTCACGCCGTTTCCAGAGCCGACCGCGAGAAACTAACGCAATATCATGCGCATCTCAAAGCCAACGGAGTGTTCTTCCTCCCTGCGAAAACAGGAGCCCTGAGCGCCGCGCATACGCAGTCAGATATTGAGAAATATCTTGCCGAGACTGAAAGCTATGTGAAGAGCAACCAATAACGTAGTCTCCTATAGATGATAAGCCTTAAATCTATGAATCTATTGAATCTCAATTTGGCACCGGGGGAGCTGGGTTAGCCGGCTGAGAGGGTGGCTAAAGCCGCCGACCCCCAAAAAACCTGATCCGGATAATACCGGCGTAGGGAGTGTGCGTTAAACTCACCTGCATTTAACGCAATCGGAACCCAAGGCTAACCTAGTTTTTCTTGGTCCTAGAGGAGTAGATTAAATTGACTACGCAAATGAAAGCCGCAAAAAAAGGACAGATAACCGAAGAGATGCATATCGTTGCAAAAGATGAAGATGAGCTTCCTCAAAGAATATGCAAGCGGGTGGCAAAGGGAACAGTAATCATAACTCGCAATGTTCAACGCGTGAATGTTCATCCGACTGGAATCGGCGAAGGGTTGCGTGTAAAGATTAACACAAACATTGGCACAAGCTCTGATTTGTGTGACCTTAACCTAGAAATTGAAAAGGCTAAAGTTGCTGCTAAATATGGTTCAGACACCCTTATGGATCTCAGCACAGGTGGCAATATCGACAAGATTCGAAGTGCAATAATAGAGACAGTTGATGCTCCTATTGGAACGGTTCCTATATACCAAGCTGCTATCAAGGCATCTGAGAAAAGAGGAGCAATCATTCACATGACAGAGGACGATATCTTCAACACCATAGAAAAGCATGCAAGGGACGGCGTTGACTTCATGACTGTGCACTGTGGCGTAACCCAGCAGATCGTTGAACGCATTGCAAAACACCCTCGATTGATGGGAATTGTAAGCCGCGGAGGGACTTTCCTGGTTGCGTGGATGCTTCATCACAACAAGGAAAATCCCTTGTATGCAAACTACGACTATCTTTTGGAAATAGCTGCAGAATACGATTTTACCTTAAGTCTCGGGGACGGACTTAGACCAGGATGTATTTTCGACTCGACTGACTGGCCTCAAATCCAAGAGTTGCTCACCATTGGAGAACTTGTGGAAAGAGCAAGGACTAGAGACGTACAAACTATGGTTGAAGGCCCAGGACATCTGCCATTGAACCATGTAGAATCCAATGTTCAACTTGAAAAATCTATTTGCAAAGGTGCCCCGTTCTATGTTCTTGGTCCAGTTGTAACTGAGATAGCGCCAGGGTACGACCACATTGTTGGAGCCATTGGTGGTGCTCTCGCAGGACTTGCCGGCGCGGATTTCCTGTGTTACCTAACACCTTCCGAGCATCTAGGACTCCCATCCTTGAAAGACGTTAAAGAAGGAGTCATAGCCACGAAAATTGCAGCGCATGCTGTTGACATCGCAAGACTTGGGCTTAAAGCGTCAGCTCGCGATTTGGCAATGGCGAAAGCTAGAGCAAACCTCGATTGGAAAGAGCAGTTTGAGAACGCTCTGGACCCTGAGAAAGCAATGAAAATTCGTGACAGGGTGAAACTAAAACGCCCAGAGACATGTTCAATGTGCTCTGAATTTTGTGCCTTGAAAGTTCTGAAGGAAGCACTAAAGGCTGAGGGTCAATGTTTATGACAAATGCAGACTCGGTTCGGTCAAATCCCTAGAGCTGTGTGACATGTTTGGAATCAAAAATGTAAAAGGAAAAATCCCTGTTGCAATTACGATCGCTGGAAGCGACTCTGGAGGAGGAGCTGGAATACAGGCTGACCTCAAAACATACGCCGCCTTGGGTGTTCACGGGGCAACAGCGATTACCTCCGTCACTGCCCAAAACACTCAGAAAGTTACAGCTATTGCAGATTTGGATGGGGAAATAATTACGCAGCAAATCCAAGCGGTTATAGAGGATATAGGTATAGACGCTGGGAAGACAGGGATGCTTCACACACAAAAGATCGTTAGAGCCGTGGCTTCTGAAATTTCAAAGTATCAATTTCCACTTGTAGTCGACCCGGTCATGATTGCCGAATGTGGGGCTCCCCTTTTGAAGCCCGAAGCAATGGAAACTTTGAGAACCCTTCTCTTGCCAAGAGCCACCGTATTGACGCCGAACAAGCTTGAGGCTGAAAAACTGGCAGACAGAAGAATTGAGGATATTGAAGATGCAAAAACTGCGGCAAAGGAAATTTCTGAAATGGGACCTGAAGCAGTTGTCATCAAAGGTGGACACCTAAATCTGCGATATGCAACAGACATCTTATATTCTAAAGGCAAACTTGAAATCATTGAAGCTCCTCGCCTAGCCGTGAAAACTACACACGGAACTGGCTGCAGCTTCTCCGCTGCTATTGCTGCTGAACTTGCGAAAGGCAGGAAGATTTCAGTCGCAGTTGAGAACGCCAAGA
>JASFPO010000106.1:0-7078 GCA_050115935.1 Candidatus Bathyarchaeota archaeon
AATTTAAAGGCGAAGTCATCGGTGGACTTTCAGCAATTCTATTCGAGGTAGTCATCGGAGCATATCTATTATTTTCTTCATTTATCTAAAAATGAATGATTATAAATGAAAATGAAAGTTGGGTTTGGGCTAACATTTTTAGATCTGCTAATGGCTAACGTCAATCGCTAATAATTCTGCACGCTCGAAAAGGATTCATCTTATTCTCTTGCGTCTTATCTCAAAGATCACAGTTCCGCCAAGAGTGAATGGTGGTCCAGGGTCAAGACACTGAATATAGCCAACGTCACCTTCTCTTTGGGCAAGTCCGAGTTCTTTGAAGCCAACGCCGTGACTTAGAGCGGTAGTCATCGACAGCATAGAACCTAACGCGTGAACGCAGAGAGCATCTGTTTCTTTAGGAATTATGTGAGGTGATTCGATGACAATCTTCTCCCCAACTTTGAAAACGGGACATTTCCCTCGAACCTCTTTAGCAGTTAGAATAAGACGGTAGGCTTCGACCATACGCATAGTCTCCACTCAATCCTCCTTCTTGGCTTCTTATCTTTTTTTTGTATATCTGTTCAACTTGACAGGAAAAATGTTTATTAAATATTGCGAGTTAATATATAAATCAGTAAGCACCAGATAAAGAACACGAGTGCGCCCATCAGAATTGTATACGAAATTAAGTGAGGGATAAAACTGGTCGGAGATTTATACGATCACATGATCGCGCTGATCACAACTGGCATAATCTTCAGTACAGCCATTGTCGTCATTCCCAACTTAACTTATGTCAATCTCCTCTACGTAGACCAGCAACAACTCAGAAACACCGCGCTTGGCACCATGAAAGCCATGCTGTTGTACACGGGATATCCTGTCGACTGGGGCTCAGCCTACACTTTTACTCCAGATCATGTTGAAAGATTCGGGCTTGCGCTTGCTGGAAGCTCTTCGTTTTATGAGCTAGATCCAGAGAAGGTTCAGAGACTTGTTGCCGGAAACCCCTCAGGGAGCATCGGCTATGATGACATTCGCACAAAAATGGAGCTTCAAGACTACGGTTTCAACTTCAGAATCATACCTCCATTTAAAGTCACCGTAAATGATGTAGATTTTGATGGTGAGAGCAATCCACTTACTCTGCAAAACTTGACTGATGGAGTTGATGTCTATGTTACATATAATCATGGAAGTCCAATTCCTAAAGCCTCGATAAAAGCCACACTGCTCTATGTAGACAAATGGGATGACTTCTTCACAGTAGAGGCGAGCAACTCTACTAACCTGTTGGGAAGATGCACAATAAACCCAAATATCCAGAGCAACCCCGATGACATCGAGGATTTTGTCATAGTCTTCAAAGTTTCAGTTGCGGAAGTGACAACAATAACTTCATCCTATATGGAAGGATTCGAGAATCAACATGTTATGAACACCAGTATAGTTGGCGAAAACATAACGCTGACCATACCAGAAGGCCCTGGTTGGGAGAAGGATTCAGCAGGAGTCAGGTATGTTGTTAGCATAACGCTTGTCACCGCGGACGAAATTCGTAGCCTATACAACGGAACGAAGAGTGAAGAGGACAAAATCCAGTGGGGTGGGGACAACTGGGCTTGGAGCAAAATCTTCAGCGGCATAAAATTCATGGATACGGCCTTCTTGATCTTCAATCTCGATGTTCCCAACCCGAGACGATTAATATATATTGTTGGACCACATCCAAATTGGGCAGGATCTCGAGTCGAAGCATTTGGTGACGCAGACGTGACTAGAGCATCCGCAGCCGTAAAAATCTCAAGAACAGTTCTTATCTCTGGATTGACTTACATTGCAGAGCTAACGCTCTGGAAGGAAACGTCCTAAATCCTGTTTTCATAATCGTCAAAAGGTGTCCGCTGGAAAGGTTCAGATTTCTGTGCTTGTTGCACTAGCTTGGACATATATCGCTCTTTGATCAAGAACGTGAGTTGATATTTCCACGTCTTGAGCGGGAATGTTGGCAATGAAGGATGCAAGGTAAGTGCTATTGCCAAGATCTATAATCGTGTAGTTGTTGTTAGCCGTATCTGGAATCACCCAATTATTAAGCTGATCCTTATAGTAGACAGTAATCTGCTTGGCGAGAGCTGGCTTTTCATCGTTTAGAACGTTAATGGTAACATTGATCTCCTTGTCATCTCCTTGAGCCTGCCGATAGGTGCTTTCGATTAGAAGTGTGGTTGTCACGTTCAAAGAGTAAGACTGATTTAGATTGACCTCCCGACCCAGCAACTTGTAAGCGAGGTTTACACTGACTGAAGAGACCCCTGAGCCAGTTGTGCCCCAATCTATCCAAATGCCAGATGAGTACGGAGCGGCCTCTCTCAAAGTGTAGTTCAAAACGCTCTTTCCAAACTGATACTGCTCATCAATTAGAGATGTCCAGTTCTGAAGATTCCACTCAAGAACACTGCTTGATCCGCCATTAGATATGTTTGCAAGAGAGCCAACTACCACATGTCTTGAGCCTAATCTAACTGCGAGAACAAAATCGTTCAGAGAGTCAGACTCAACTTCAACCATGATTCTTCCAACATCAAAGATGTAAAGCTCAGCAGATAATAGAAGAAGAGCCATAATGAAGGCAGCGATCAAAAGAACCTGACCTGAGGTTTCCTTTTCTCTCATTCCTCTCACCTCGTCAACGCCAACTGCAAGCGAAGAATGAAAAACTGGACGTTTGAGCTCTGGCTTGCACAGATGTATTGCACCGAAACTGTTTCACGACCCAACAGATTGGTGTTCTGAATTACTTCAGAATTTATCAGGCTTGAGTTTTCATCATAAATTGTTAGGTTAAATGATACACCTATTGGCAGTAAGACATCAAGAGATTGCTTAATGTCTGTCCAGTTTTCTTGTGCAATCAGTTTTCCAATCGTGCCATTAACGTCAAGTTTGATCAAAGCTTGCATTCCAAGGCTTGCCAAAGACTTCTGCTTCGTAAGGTTTGGAGAAGACGGAAAAGCAAGAGTGCCAATTACCAGCGCCGAAAATACAACTGCAATTGCCAGAAAGGCTTCGATTATTCTGATTTGCCCCTTTCTGTTGAGCATTTAGTCGGGTCCTCCCCATTTCGTTACAACTTCATAGAGCGCATGATTTATGGTTACAATTGTGATTTGTGAGACTATTTTTGCCCCAGCGGTGCTTTCGCCGAAATCTGAGCCTATCTGTAGCGGCAATTGAGGATATGACACCCACTCCGCAAAAGAAGATGACCCATTAAATCCAGTGAGCGCCATAATCATTGGACTTGAATCCAGCAGACGCGGAATATCATACTCTACAGTTTGCTCTCCTTGAGCGCTTTCTGTTAAGCTGAAATTGTAGTTGAACGTGAAAACCTGAGCCTTCAGAATTTCTGTGCTAGGATAATTGAAAGTCACATTAAGAACGTGGTTTAACGGGCTGAGGTTTAGGAAAGCTTTGTCGGGAGAGGGATTCGATAAGTTATGGTCGAAAGCATGAACGTTGAAGGAAACCATCTGCGGATTGACTTTTGCCTGAGCAAACGCTATCAGAAGAGTTGTACCATTCAACGAGTTTGGAATATTCACAGAAAACGAGCCAGTTCCATTAGAAGAAGTAAGAGAAGTCACATGATCCACAAAAGCTTCAACAACAACATAGCTGCTTAGGCTCGCTGAGACGGGCATCCCAGACTTTTTCGTCTCAACTTCAAACGCGTATACGGTTTCATCCCCTAATGTTTGATTGGAGACCAAGTCAATTGAAAGTTCAAACAATGTTCCTATCTCTATCTGAAAGGAGACATCCATTATCCCAAATGATTCCCACAACTCACGATAAGTCAATGAATATGTGTTTTCGCTGTTTAAACGTGAAACTTTGTCAATGTCGATTTCATAGGGCACAGAGGAATTTGCTTTCGCTAGACCTAGACTACTCGGTGTGATCTCTTCCAATTGCCCCCAGTTAGACGGTGTTCCAGTGTCTAGAAGAAGAAGTGAAGTAAGCTGCTGTAAACGTTCCGCAGCGTTTCTGTGAGACAGATCACGTATATAGGGACTCATAAGCTTAGATGCACCTACCATTGCCGATAAAACGAGTATAATCATAACTGAACACGCGAAAAAAGTATCAATGGAGGAAGCTGACAACCGAGACCCTTCCTATGCGAGACCTAACGTGAATAAGCCAGACAAGAAATGCTGAGATAATATGAGTGAAACATAAGCTGTAGCTGCTAACATTGCAGAATATTTGAACCCTGCGGCAAACGAGCCTTCGTTGATCTTGCCTACGAAGAAGCCTGACATCCAGCATTGGAAGATTATGCCGATTGAAAAGAGGATTATCTGCTGTTGCATGCTGTCAAAAGATGTCTGAGGAACACCGGGAAGAGTAATCTGAGTGAGGACATATATTGTTACAGCCACAATTGTTGTTGTGAAAGCTATCAAGATGCTCCAGATAAATGCTAAGACAATGTAAGGCTTAAGCATGGACCGCTTATTTACCTCGATATCTCTGTTCTTCTCCGAGTATTCAGCAAGTATCTCTAAAGCGTTGGAAGAACCTCCTCCAATTTCTATGGTTTCAACTAAGATGAAAAAGTGAACAAGAACAGGCCAGCTTTGAATCTTTCTTCTTACGTTTGCAAAAATCTTCTTCAATGCAACACCCCATTCTATCTGGCTTCTAACAAGCTCCAGAAGCCCGGAAAACCTTCCATATCCTCTTCTCTTTGAAGCATGAATGATACTTTTCTCTGGAGATAACCCAATCTTCCTTGCTTCGGTAACGTCCCGTAGAAAACTAGGCATGGATTCTTCTGCTGCAAAATTTACAACTGCAACTCTGTGATAAGCAAGAGCTGAAGGTACGGAAACAAGTATTAGGCATATTGTAACAATCGCTGGCAACCCAACTGCTTCCATTATAAGTTGCGCTTGAGGCACAAACATGACTAGTAGAAGGAATGCTGAAGCTCCTATAACTGGAATGAGCGCCTTGAGGTATACAGATATGAGAGAAATAAAGTTGCTTTTGCGTGCTCTGTGAGCGACTACCATAAACAGAACGGAAATTGAGGGCATCAACAAGAAAATTAGCACGTACGCGAAAGGATCAGGGCTACTTGGCGTTGAAGCAGCACCTGTCTGTGAAAGTTCGAAGATCGAAGTCGAAGACATCACGACGTACAAGATGTAGGTACAAAGAGTTACAATCAACATGACAGCATAGGCCTCAACAAGTGTTCCCAGCTTTTCAATTGACCGTGTGGCAGCTGCGCTCTGAACTTCCATAATCGAACGCAACTTAGTTCTCAAAAAACTTACAACACTGCCTCCGCTTCTAACTGACGAAACAAACCCAGCCAAGAAGTCTTGGTACAGTTTTGAAGTGGTTCCGTCAGCTTTCTTATGCATAACAGTGAGAGGATCGTATCCTAAGACTTCAACTTGACGAACTATATCTTCGGCGTCTTGCTGAATTTCGGGGAGGAGATGAACATTACGCATCTTTTTCCAACTTTCGTAGAGTGTTACACCGCTTGCTGCCAACGTAGTAAACATCATCACAGCGAAAGGTAGCTCTCGGTCAATCTCCTCGGATCTTCCTCCAGAGAATAGACTAGATATCCAACTGAAGATTTTGCCTATGCCCGGAGTTTTCAACAACATGCATCACCCTTCAAAGTTCTTGAATGACTCATCATGTAGCGTGCTTGGGTTGTAGTAGTATTTGCTCAGAACCTTGTTGACGCTTCGATAGTCTCTTATATTATGTTCCACCATGTTTAGCAACACTTTTTTGCGATGTTGAAATTCGTTGATTAGACGCTGAAGAGGCATGTCCAACCTTTTTGCCATACGTTTGAGCAGAATGCTATCCTCAAGCTTTTCTTGAAAGATGTCGAGTGAATGATTCCAATCAAATATATTTACAGTTGAATTGGCGTCCTTTATCTCGGAAACTTGAACAAACTTTCGACTTGACAATTTTTTGCCAGACTCTAGAAAAACTGGTGTTCGAACGTGTCTCACAGCGATTACACAGTTCATTAATGTAATAATGGATGCTGGAATGTTCATTGGAGGTTGAGTGAGCCTCTTTACAGCGGTTTCAACATCTTCAGCATGCATTGTGCAGAGCCCACCGTGTCCTGTGGCAAGGGCTTGAAACAGTACGTAAGCTTCTTCTCCTCGTATCTCCCCCACGACTATTAGATCTGGGCGGTGTCTCACAGCTGACTTTATGAGATCATAGAGGGGTATTTCACCTCCTTTTTCCGCTCCGAAACCTGAACGTGCGATTGTTGAGGTCCAATTTTCATGGGGCAGGTTTATTTCAGCTACTTCTTCTACTGTGATTATCTTGTAGCTGGGGCGAATCAAACATGCGATTGCGTTCAGGGCTGTGGTTTTTCCAGCGCCGGTGGCGCCCACTATCATGATGGGCATTTTGCTTTCTACAAGAAGCCAAAGATAAGCAGCTATGGATTCGTTTATCGTCTCGTTTGCAATCAAGTCAATAATAGTGAATGGATCTTTGCGGAATTTTCTTATTGTGAAGCTTGTTCCAGAAGGGGTAGTTTCTCTTCCATAAGATACAGCCAAACGATGCTTGCCAGGCAAGGTTACGTCCACGATTGGAAAAGCAATGCTAACGTGTTTTCCTGCTTTATGAACAATCTTCATAACAAAGTTGTTCAATTCCTCTTCGGCGCTGAAGAAAATGTTCGTTTTTATGTTCTCATAGACTCTATGCCAAAGAAAGATCGGCTTATCTATACCGCCGCAACTCACGTCCTCCACATAGGGGTCATGCATCAAAGGATCAATTTTCCCATAGCCTACAATGCTTCGTTTCAAATGGTATTGGATTTTTCGGGCGCCAATCGGTGAAATCCCCATGAGTGCCTTAGGGTGCTTTGCGGTAATGATCAGTAGTTGCCTATGAAAAGACTCGCTTAGGCTTTCATCTCCTTCAGGTGCCTTTAACTCGTATTCCAACACGTTTCTCATTCGATCGTGTGCTTCTTTCTCTTCTTTCTCCAGCGAAAGCTCGTCAACTA
>JASFPO010000107.1:0-6908 GCA_050115935.1 Candidatus Bathyarchaeota archaeon
ATGAACCTGTTCCATTGCTACCTTTATAGCGAAACCATTAAGAACAGTTATCAATAGATTGGAGATAATGCCTCTACGTGTAATGTTGGATCGTTTTGACACACTTTCCCACTCCTGAATGTCGTTTATCTTTCCTTTGAAGCTATTTTCCAATATCCTCGTTCCATAGATCTGGATTCTCACCAATGAACTTGTTTAGGAGCTGGTAGCATTCATTTGTGTTTAGATCTAATACTTCCACTCCATGAGACTCCATGAATTTTTTGGCACCATTGAAATTCCGAGATTCTCCAACGACTACCTTTCTTATACCAAATTGTACGATTGCGCCTGCGCAAAGATAACATGGCATAAGAGTAGAATAAAGGATTACATTGCTATAGCTACCAATCCTTCCCGCATTTCTCAAACATTCAATTTCTGCGTGAGCAACAGGATCTTTATTTTGAACTCTTCTATTGTGTCCACGACCAATTGCTGTCTCATTTTTGACCAAAACAGAGCCGATTGGTATTCCTCCTTCAGACAAGCTCTTCTTTGCTTCTACTAAGGCTTCTCTCATGAAGCGGTCCATATACAGTCCTCGCAATTAGTATTTACAGCATATGCTTTATATCCTTTCGACTTGAAACGCGCGTGCATTTGTCTCTGTACACGTTGTATTCGTCATCCAAGAATATTACTGGAAGTTGATTTGCACTATACACATAGATTTCTGGCTTTCAATTGATCCCGATTTATCTTCCCCAAAGGGGGTTAAAAGGAGTGGATTCAGAGTCTACACTGCCTTCTGGTTCTTCCCTTAACATGAAAAGCCCTTTAAATTATACAGTATTGAATACATGATTTGTTTTCTATCGGGCTAACAAATCATAATTTGAGACCTGCTTGGAATGATGACCAGCTGAGAAATTTACCAAAACGTGTGAATAGAGACGTTCCATCGCAATAGTTTTATATGAACTAGATGAGCTACCACGTTTAAGAGGAATGAAGGTTGAAGGTTGCAGTTGTGGGAGTTGGTCAGACTCCTTTCAGTAGGAACTGTAAGGTAAGCATCAGAGAGCTTTGCTTTGAGGCTTTCAAAGAATCTCTCGAAGATTTGAACCTCACACCTAAGGAGATAGACGCCTCCATAATCTGTTCAGCTCCAGAGTACGACAAGCAGAGATCTCCAGCTGGGCTGATAGCAGAGTATCTTGGTCTAAACCCACAGCCAACATTCTTAGCCGAGTCCATCTGCTCTTCAAGCAGTACTGGAGTAAAGGTTGCATACAGCTTCATAAAATCGGGTCTCCATGACATAGTTGCTGTAATAGGTTTCCAAAAAATGTCAGAAATATCATCAGCGGAAGTTCAAGAAAGAATGGGCAGAGGCGCAGACATCCAGTGGGAATCACCTTTTGGCACAATGATGCCAGCGGGTTATGCTTTGTGTGCCCGGGCTCACATGAAGAAATTTGGAACTACCGAAGACCAACTGGCTAAAGTCAAGGTTAAAAGCGGAAAATACTCGCTTCTGAATCCCAAGGCTATGTATCGCAGAGCTGTAACTCTGGACGAATGCCTAAAAGCCAGAGTCATAGCAAGCCCGCTAAGGATGTTTGATTGCTGTGCAAACGCAGATGGAGCTTCTTGCTTGATCTTAGCAAGCGAAGAGAAGGCAAAGAAGGTAACAGACACACCAATTTGGGTAGCAGGAATAGGTGCAGCCAGCGACACACAGTCCACCACAGGCAGAGCCAACCTAACGGGTCTCAACTGTGCCATTGAGGCTGGGAAACAGGCTTACAAGATGGCTCACATTACACCGAAAGATGTAGACGTAGCAGAAGTCCATGACTGCTTCACCATAGCTGAAATAATGGCATACGAAAACCTTGGGCTCTGCAAACCCGGCGAAGGCGGCAAGCTCATAGAAGAGTCACAAACTTACCTAGGCGGCAAAATCCCAGTGAATATCGATGGCGGACTATTGTCCAAGGGACATCCAATAGCCGCTACAGGAGGCTCCCAGATCAGAACAATCGTGTTCCAGCTCCAAGGAAGAGTAGGCAAAACACAAGTAAACGGTGCTGAAGTTGGCCTAGTCCACAATATTGGAGGAGTTGGGCTGTATGGAAACGTGACGATATTCAAAAGGTGAAATTCTTTGAGTTTTGAGAAATTTGGGAAGATTGGCTATATTTCTGAGACTAAGGTAGAGGATTTCGTGAAATACTTAGAAAGAGGCAAGATCATGGCAACTAGATGCCGCAGATGTGGCCAGCTCTACTTTCCTCCAAGGGCTGATTGCCCAGATGATCTGTCAACGGACATGAAGTGGGAAGAGCTTAGTGGAAGATGTAAGCTGCTCACTTACACCACGGCTCACTTTGCCCCGACTGGTTTCCAAGAGGATCTGCCTTACACTTTAGCAATAGCACGTTGCGAAGAAGATGTGAATGTATATGCAGTTTTAAACAAGGACATCAAAGAAAACGAAGTTCACATTGGCATGGACCTTAGGCTTACGCCGTTGCGGTTGTCCAATGGCAGGATAACCTATGAATTTAGGAAAGCATAGTTTAATACATGAAATGTTAGGGTAGGTTTTGACATGAGCCCTCAAAAATCAGTGAAGTTTGGCATTGAAGGCCCCAACTATCCTTGGGAAGTAATACGTGACACAGCTCTGCTCGCGGAGAAAAATGGATTCGACTCCTACTGGATGCCTGATCATCTAGTAGCTACCGGCGTGAGGCGTTGGTATGCACTGGAGGCTTGGACCACCCTTTGCGCCCTTGCGGTGAAAACTAAGAAAATTGAACTTGCCAGTGGTGTGAGCGACACTTATCGCTGTCATCCTGCTGTCTTAGCTCAAAAGGCAGCTACATGTGATGTTCTATCGAATGGTCGGGCAATACTTGGGATAGGAATAGGTGAAGCAATGAATCTGGTGCCTTTTGGCATCGCATACGACAAGCCTGTGGGAAGAACGATTGAGGCGATCAAGATAATTAGGAGACTTTGGAGTGAGGACTTCGTCGATTTTGAAGGAAAGCATTACACTCTGAAGAAGGCCTTCCTACAGCCAAAGCCTTCCGTGCCAATATCGGAAACAAAATATCGCCCTACAGTTCCATTGTTTATCGCTGCAAGTTCACCCCGAACTTTGAGAGTGGTAGCCAGATACGGCGATGGATGGCTGCCTGCAAACCTAACACCTGAAGAGTACAAAAAAGACCTTGAAAAGATACGAGAAACAGCAAAAGATCACGGCAGAGATCCTTCGAAAATAGAACCCGCTCACTTCATGTACATAGTAGTCGCAAAGGATGCTGAAACCGCAAGGAAGACAATGATGCTATCTGGCAAAATGATGCTACTTTCGAGACCAAGAATACTCGAAAAGATCGGATTCCAACCGCCAACACATGACTTTGAAATGACGTTTAAACTCGTTTTCCCAAGAGACGCTGAAGCCTGGTTGGCGAAATCAAAGGAGCTTCCAGATGAAGTTGTTGAAAAGGCGCCCTTCCTATACGGAACGCCAGATGATGTCATAGAGAGACTTGACAAATTCGTTGAAGCTGGTTGCCGTAACTTTGTTGTGAATTTCCAAGTCTCACCAAGGATGTTGAAGGAAACCTGTCAACTCTTCGCTAAAAAAGTCATACCTCACTTCAAGCAGAAGCAGGGTCAAGAATGCAGTACTCCACAATGAGAAAAAGAAAGCTAGAAGAGTAGATCTTTACTTATCCATTTGGGGAACCATTGGTAGTATTCTGGCGGTTTAGCTTCTTTCAATCCTTTGTATGTGGCCTTCGCCAGTGCTATGTTGCCTCGTCTATCTTTATACAATCTAACTAGATCTTTGGATTCAAGTGAGGTCAACAACTTGTCCAACTGTTCATCGCCTACGCCAGTTAGTTTCTCTTTCATGTCGCCTTTGCTCATGAAGAGCCCAGGGTTTACCAGGTAGTCTTCAGCTAGCATTTCTAGCAAGGTTTGTTCGTTGACTTTGTCTATCACTGTTGGCTTTGTGGTTGAGACGGGTACGCCAAGTTTCGGATGTACTTGTCGGTGAGGCATCTTTAGCTCTTCTCTCATGGTTCGTATTCCCTGCCTGAAGAGAACCATTCTCATGACTTCGCTTGTTCCTGCGCCTAGCTGGTTAACTCGGGCATCTCGCATGAAAGTTTCCAAGGGGTAAAATCGAGTCCAACCATCACCACCCATTACTTGTTGAGCGTCTATGAGCAGGCTTTCATAGGACTCTGACGCGTAAAGCTTAGCCAATGTTGCTTCCATTACAGCATCTCTATTTGTGTCCATTAGATGGGCTGAATAATAGTTCAGCAGTCGGGCGGTTCGCAGTCTTGCAAACATGTCTGCGATCTTAAACTGGTTCACTTCAAAATCAATCGTGGGTCGGTTAAACTGTAAACGTCTTTGAGCGTGCCCAACAGCGTATTTGATTGCCTCTCGCATGGGACCTAGCATGCCAGCCGCGAAAAGATTGCGTTCAAAGTTGAGTCCATCTACTAGCACTTTCCAACCGTCGCCTTCTTTTTCAAGTCTGTTCTCAACAGGCACTCTTGCATCATCGAAGCTTAGGTAACCGTTAGGCAAGCCTGCCCAACCGCCGAGTTCATTGATCTTTTCCACTGTGAAGCCAGATGTACCCTTTTCTACAATGAAGGCGCTTAGGTGACGATATTTGGCTCTATCCTCTGGGCGGTCGCTCGTCCTAGCATAGACACAGTGAATATCAGCCACACCAGCACCTGTGATGAATCTCTTTTTGCCATTCAGCACATATTCGTTTCCTTCCAGCTTGGCAACGGTCTCGATGCCCGCTGCATCGGAGCCAATAGACGGTTCAGTTATGCAGATGGCGCCGAGCTTTCCTTTAACGACTTGTGGCAACCACCTATTCCGTTGTTGCTCATTGCCAAATCTTATAATCTGCTCCACACCTCCAAACATGGTCACCGAATAGGCGCCAGCCAATGCAGCGCATATGCGGCTTAGCTCTTCAGCTACAATGCAGCAGCCAGTCACACCAGCTTCCATGCCGCCATAGGTTTTAGGTATAAGCGCGCCAAACCATCCTTTCTCAGTAGCGGTCTTCAACAAGTCTGCTGGAAACTCTTTTGTCCATGCTATCTCTTCTCCGCGGGGCAGGTTTTCATCCGCAAACTTTCGAGTTTCACCTGCGAGTTTCTTCTGTTTTTCACTCCACCAAGGATAAGTCTCCATCATCTTCAACTCCATGCGAGACTAACATGTAAACTATTTAGCAACACTTAAGTTTTGTTGGCACGGGCAAAAAATGTGGACGGTTTTTGGTGTAGTTATAAGTGGCTGGAATTCTTAGAAGAATATACTCGCTGACCAACAACAACTATACAGAGACAGAGTTCATTATTCCATGAGGTCTATTATTCGCTGCGCTTCTTTTGATAGAAAATCCATTTGCATTTCATCTAGTTTTTTTCCAAGCAAGGCTTCAATTTGATCAATGAAATCCATCAGTTTGTGTATTGCCCCATTCACGTTTCCCGAAGCTAAAAGATGTCTTGCGCTTTCTAATTTGGCTACCAGACTGTTTCCAGTTCCCTTGGGAAGGTTCAAAGTTCCAATTGTTCCAATCAGTTCACCCAAGGCTTCGGTTGGATCGGATGGTTTTGGATTCCAAGGCTCAACAAGAGGATAGCTATCTTTGTTCGCCTCATTGATGAGGTAGGGCTCATCCACTATTCTATCACTGCCCGCTTCATCCTGACTTATGCCTGAATAGTTATCAACTGCAACATGGTCACTCCAATAGTTTCCACCAGAAGGGTAACCAGCGTCCCAAGTGTTTGCTGAGCGCCCAAATAGTTTCAGCACCTGTTTGGTGTTATCTATGAAGTTGTTATGGAAAAAACCGTTAGTGCTGGAATTCTCAAGGCAGACCCCACACTCATTATTTGAGACGAGGTTACCGATAAGGTGGTTAGTGCTGGAATAATAGAGGAAGACTCCCTCTTGGTTGTTGTTTGAGGCGTTGCAACCTGTGATAACATTATTGTCAGAAAGGACAAAGAAGATTCCACGGTGGTTGTTTGAAGCAGTGTTACTGATGATGGTGTTGTTCCCAGAAACGTAGAAGTACATTCCAGCCACATGGAAGAAGTAAGTTCCGAAATCGAAGTTGTTTAAGAAAGCTGTGTTGCTTGTAAGGCGGTTAGTGCTGGAAAAAGTGAGTGTGATCCCACTGAAGTCGTTCAAGGAAACTGTGTTACCATTGAGAACGTTATTGCCAGAACGCTCAAGGAGGATGCCAACCCTGTTATTTGAGGCAGAGTTGCCAGTGATGATGTTATCGTTGGAAAGGGTAAGAAAGACTCCACCGAAGTTGTTTGAGCAAGCGGAGTTATTAACAAGTATGTTATTATTGGAATGGTGAAGCTTGACTCCATAATCGAAGTTTGTGACTTCTATGTTTTTGAGGGTTACATTGCTTCTGTAGCCTAAGTCAATTCCTGTTTGACTTCCTGTGCCTTGAACGGTACAGCCTGATCCATCAACTACAATGTTGTTTCTCTCAACTATAAGTGAGTCATAAATGTTGTCTGTGAAAATGTAGACATCACCTTCCCGTTGAATTGGCGCTGTTGCAGGATCAATGCTTCCATCCGATCTAATGTATACCGCTCCACTTGCCTCGACTGGGTTAATATGGATCGGCAATGTTAACACACTTACAAGAAGCAAGAGCAGAATTAAACCAAAAACTTCTCTTCGCTGCATGCTTCTTTCCCCCCTCTCTAGAGGGATAATACATGCACTCGTTTATTAATCCTAAGGAATTCTTAGAATCAAGTCGCTGAACCTGCACGCATGTGGATCACAAATGGAGAGAATGGTTGGATTTTATC
>JASFPO010000108.1:0-6813 GCA_050115935.1 Candidatus Bathyarchaeota archaeon
GTCAGGATCGTTGCTTCGATTGCAAACGGGCCTTGGCCTTCTTTTACGTCAATGATTTTGTTTAGTCTATTGGGCGGAAGTTTTTCGGCTTTCTCCGTTTCCTTCATGATTTGTGTGGCTCTGTCAACATGAAGCTCCACTTGATCATTATTCAGCTTTTTCACCCTGGCGTTCATTATCTGTAGGCTGTCTCTGGTTTGTACGTCGCCTAGTTCGTCAACTTTTTGGTTCCAGAACACAACTGTCATTTGTCCTGTTTCATCTTGTAGTTGTAGACGCCTAACTTTGCCATAGTTTCCGTTTGGTCTCTCAAACTCAGAAACCGTGTAGACTTTCTGCACTTTTCCTGAGATGTTCACCTTTTTTCGTTTGCCGGTTATAGCGCTAATCTTCTCCACGAAGCTGGTGATAGATGGGTATTCGCTTTCGACAAGATCTGGCGGAGAGATTTGAATTTCTCCACGTTTTCCTACGTGCAGCTCTAGTTTTCCATCAAGTCCTTCGCGTACATATCCATGCAGAATCTTGATTATCTGTCCAGACGCTATCCTTCTGGTTTCAGAAGAGGTGGCCTTATCATCCCACAATACCGCTTTTAGAGTTCCAGTTTTGTCAGCTATTAGCAAGCGGGCAACCTTGCCCTCTGTGAAGTCTCGGCGAGAAAACGTTTGAACAGGTTGAATCGTTATGACTCGTCCAGCGACGGCAACGTCGTTGAGACCTGATACAAGTTTTTCTATTGGAAGTTCTGTCCAAGAATTTTCTGGCTCGTCTATGGGGATTTCTACCCCTAACTCGAAGGCAACAATACGCGCAGCTGCTTCATCTAGAAAATAACCTTCAGCAGATCTCTTCTTCTCGTAGATCCTCTTCAAAACCTCCTCTCGTGTGAGTTCTCGGCGAACTAGTAGGATACGCTGAACAATTTGCTCCAAGTCCATTCTTTGCACGCGACAGCATGTTATTGTCTAGAGTTTATTGTTCAGATTCTACTCAGTCAGAGATAAAGTATCTTTCTATATCAATCTGACGAGATAACTAATACCCAAGCAAAACGGCATTCTCGTCCTACTGTTACTAAGCAGTCCTTTGGGCTTTCTACGCGCTTGTTTTGTCTCGGTCAAGTTTTCTTGATAAAAAAGGTTTTCTTTTGGTTTTGCCAGTAATATTCGTGTGATGTACACATGGTTGGTTTTGAGGAGGAAAACTATTCAGTTATATTCAATTCTTTGAAGCATCCTGCTCGGCGTAAGTTATTGAAAATGCTTGCAGAGATGCCGCGGAGCCTCTCTGAGATGTCGGCGGCTCTCGGATTATCGAGTTCCCATCTGACTTATCACCTTGAACACCTTGGAGAACTCGTTTTCAAGATTGAGGATGGGAAGTACTGTCTGTCCGCGCTTGGGAAGGCTGCTGTAACAACCATGAGCAAAGTTGAAGAAGCACCGAGGGTGAATGAAAAAAAGGCTTCCTTATCACTACCTCCTCTAAGACGTGAGTCTTTTTACGTTGTGTTTTTGGTTGGACTTATTGTCTTGGCGGCAATAAGCTACAGGCAATATGTGTCTTATGATAGACTACACGCACAATACGACAGATTGCATGGACAACACGAGGAACTAAAGGAGCTAGTTGAGCTTGCAGAAGTCAACCAAGCATCGCTGAAATTCGAACATATACTCTCATTTAGATCGAATAGAACCGAACCCACCATATATGGAAGTCCGTGGTGTTTCTTATACAATCCGTATGAGGATTCAACGTTACTTTTAGGCTTGACAAGCCATCTCTCTAAGTCATTTGTCCGCGTAAGTCTGCAAAATGAGTCGGGGGACGTGATATGGAGCGCACGGGCAACTATGAGCGATATATATTCGGTGTCACTGATTTCAAAAGGATGGTATACTATTAGCCTTATTGGAACAGTAACTAGGATGAATAATGCAGTTTGGTTTGGATTTCATGAGGTTTTCGACGTTGATTGCAGCATGTCAATAAGAATATTGTATGGTGAAAAGCATTCGCCTTTCCTTTGCACGCAGGCGATATATATCAAAAACTGAAATATATCAAGATTTGAATGATTCTATTTATAGAATTAAACTACATACTCTTTTGATAAGCATGAAAACGCCAACCGAGATTGAAGAACTTCTAATGAAAAAGGCACGATTATGGGGCGACCTAGAATCCTTGAACGACGAAGAAAGGCAGCTAGTAACCAAAATGATAGAACTGGAAAAAAGAGTGAATACACAAACTATTGAGATGATTGCAGGATTCCCTCCCTCAAAGTAGGGAAAAGCTCAAAATGAACCAAGCTCAACACTGACAACTGCTGTGAAAAACTCTCGCAAGTCCAAGCTAAAGCATTTTCTTATCTAAAGCTGTCCCGATGCTACGGGACCATACTCTTTCATTGCGATTTTTAATTCGACAACATTTCAACAGTTTTAACCCTAAACTTTCTTTTTAGCGCGAAAAAGGAAACAATGAACAGAGCTCACTTCTGTGTGATGGGGCTGCCCGGATTTGAACCGGGGTCAAGAGAGCCCGAGTCTCCTAGCATAGACCAAGCTAGCCCACAGCCCCTTCCCGTGGTATCGCAATTAGTCTATAAAATGCAGATTTGCTTAAATATCATTAGCTCATTCTCTAGAATTTCCGTTCAGGATTTCTTTAGCGTGTTCATTGCAAATCCAGCTTCTTCACATCTCAGTTTGCGCGTCGTTTTTCATTTCATATTGTGAATTCGGTTTCGACAATGCTTTAAAACCGCGCATACATAATTACGGTTACACGTTTCAGTGAAGGTGCTCATTTGCCTCGTAGAACAAGGCTTGGAACCCGCGTGTTGAAGGCTGTTTCGTCTTCCATTAGATTACAAGTTCTGACTCTTCTCTTAGAAAAAGGACCTCTTTCTTATACCGAAATAATGAACATTCTTCATCTGAATCCTAGCCGAGACGCCGGCCGATTCGCCTATCACCTCAAGTCTCTTCTGAAAGCTGACTTAATTGAACCGGATATGAAAACCAAGAAGTACAGGCTAACAGACCTCGGTAGAATGCTGGTTGATGTCACAGAAAACATTGAAGAACGCTTTTTCAAGAGAAGAAAAATGATGGTTCGCACCTCTCGTCTGGCCATGGAAGAGTTCGACCGCAACAAGATCGCTGAATCACTTGTGAAGGAAGCAAACGTTCCCCATGACCTGGCGCAAAAGATAGCTAGAGAAACTCAAGGGCGCTTACTGAAGGTGAGAACGAAATATCTGACTGCCCCTCTGGTTCGAGAATTTGTCAACGCCATCCTAGTCGAGAAGGGACTAGAAGAATACCGCCACAAACTCACCCGCCTAGGATTACCCGTCCACGACGTGACTCAACTCATCAAAACAATGGGAACACAAGCCAAAAATGTCAGCGTAGTTCACGAAGCAGCAGCCAACTCGATAATCGAAGAGTACACATTACTCAATGTGCTTCCCCGCGATATTGCCGATGCCCATCTTTCTGGTTCACTTCACCTCAACAATCTCGGATACTGGATCTTGAAGCCCAACGAGTTCATGCATGACCTTCGCTTCTTCCTTCAACATGGGCTCAGCTATAGAAGGCCAGATCTCGCCAAGATTTCGCATCCACCTCCCAAAAGCTTCAAAGCCGCACTTTCAGCGATCTTCAATCTCCTCGGAATTGCTGGCACCGAAATAACTGGAGAACAAGCATTAGATTACTTCAACATCTTCCTCGCCCCTTTCATTAAGGGAGTTGAAATCAACAAGATCCGCGAAGATCTGCGCTTATTTCGTTTTGACTTAGACCATGCTCTCACATCTGGCAGTATGCCCCTAAACGTGTCTTTGGGCTTAGAATTTGTAATTCCCAGTTTTCTTCAAGAGAAGAACGCCATTGGCCCAAACGCCAAAATTGCCGGTTCATATGCTGATTTTGCGGATGAAAGCCACCGCCTTCTTTTACTCCTTCTAGAAATCATGCTGGAAGAAAGCAGAAACAAGCCTGTCTTCAATCCAAGCCTCATTTTGAAGATTCGTCCTGAAGTATTCAAAAGCGAAGAATGCGAACCTCTTCTCCTAAAGGCGCATCGCCTTGCAGCTGAGAAAGGACTTCCTTACTTCGCTAACCTCATGTCAAAAGAGCAAGAGTGCGCATCTTACACTGCGACCGGTCAGCGCCTTTCTAGGAGCTGGAAGAAAGATTGGGAATTGGATACATTGCGAACTGGAAGCATCGACAGCGTTATAGTCAACTTGCCAAGGCTCATCTATGAAGCCAAAGGAAACAAAACGGAACTTTTCAAACTTCTGGATGAACAACTGGAAATGGCATTGCGAGCCTTGGAAATCAAGTATCGAACCCTTAAGCAAAGATGCAGGGAAGGGCTTCTTCCTTTTCTTACTAGGAGAGCTGGTGGAGACCAATATTTCAGGCTGGAAAACTCTTCGCGTCAAATATGTCCAGTGGGATTGAATGAAGCGACAAGACGCTTTACTGGAAAGTCCATACATGAAGACGAGAAAGCCTTAAAGTTTGCAGAGGAAATCCTGCAGTATTCCTCCGATTTCATCAGGAAATATACGAGAAAGCCGGAGACCCGCCCAGTTTTGGCTATGGTTTCTTGTTACGATGCTGCCAGACGCCTCGCAGAATTGGATGTTGAACGTTACGGGTGGGCAAATGTACGCACGCGAGGCACTAAGGAGCAACCATTCTATACTGATATGGTCGCAACACCACCGGAAGCCAGCATTTCTTGGCAGGAGCGCCTGAAGATTGAAGAGATATTCCACCAACTAGCTATTGGAAGCCATCTCACCCTTCTGCAATTAGAAGAGACAACACAGGATCCTGATGAACTTCTAGCGGAAACTGAGCAAATCGCAACAACTTGCAAAGTAGGATTATATACATTCAACCGAAACATCACTTATTGCAGTCACTGTCAAAAAATCTTTTTCGGACAACTGTTAAAATGCTCGTCTTGTGGTTCTGTAGATGCCCTAACGCGCTATAGACGAGTGTCAGCTAAATACGAACCAACCATAGTTTCTGGCTGAAACCAGAATAGGATGGAATGTAAAGACATATTCATCGTGTCAATTCGCTGAGAAACATAGTACATTTTTTTAAACAATTTTTTCCAAAAAACTTAATTAAAATCTCTCATGCGAGATTTATACAAAAATTTGTATAAAATCATCATAATTTCTGTAGGGAGAACCTGCGAATTTACATCTAAATCTGTATGCAAGCCTAATAGGCTAACTCACTTAACAATGTAGACTACCCTTTCTTGAAGGGTTCTGATGTCATAATCAAGAATGTTGGAGGCTCTCTTAAATGGCTCTAGAAACTCATGTAAAATCGGTTTATAGTAAACAGGGGGAAACTGGCATAAGCGAATTGCCTGGTTGTTTTGGAAGGTGGATTTCTGAAAATTCCAATAAATGCGAAATCTGCAGTGTTCAATTGAAATGCTATGGCAAAATGAGAAAGGAGGAGAAAATTAGGGAAAAAGAGGAAGAGCGGAGAAGCATTCCTTGGTATAAGCTTACCAACCTGGAAGAAGCCTTCGGCGTCTGCGAAACATGCGGTTAATGTCAGCTATTTTGTGACGCCCATGATAAGCGCCAGCAATGTCATGCGGGTGACGATGCCGTTCCAAACCTGTTGAAAATAGCGAGCATGGGGAGTAGCATCTACTTCTGCGGTGATTTCGCCTACTCTCGGCAGAGGATGCAAAACTATCATGTCCTTTTTAGCGTCCTCTAACAGTTTCAAGTCGACTTTGTAGGAGCCCTTAACTTTTGCATATTCTGCTGCGTCGGGAAATCGTTCTTTCTGGATGCGCGTTACGTACAACACATCCAGTCTGGGCAATGTCTCTTCAATAGTTCTCTTCTCCAGAACCTTTATCCTTCCTTTGATGGTGTCTAGTACTTCTCGACGCATTCGCAGAGATTCAGGTGAAATGAGATTGAGTTTCACATCATACAGAGATAAGGCATAAGCAAGCGAGTGAACTGTCCGTCCATAACGAAGGTCTCCAACTAAGGCGATGTTAAGTCCATCTATTCGCTTGAGTTCCTTCCAGATAGTATAAAGGTCAAGTAAAGCTTGGGTTGGGTGTTCCTCTGCACCTGAACCAGCATTTATGATTGGGACATCTGCAAATTCTGCTGCAAGTCGCGCTGCGCCTTCCAGTGGGTGGCGTAATGCAATGACGTCTGCATAGTTCTCCACAACGCGGACTGTGTCTGCCAAGTTTTCTCCCTTCTTAACCGAAGCTATTTCTGGTTCTGCGAATCCTATGGCAGATCCTCCCAGCTTATGTATAGCAGCTTCGAAACTGAGCCTTGTGCGAGTGCTGGGTTCAAAAAAGAGTGTTGCCAGCATCTTTCCACGAAGCATGTCTGAACCGTTTTTTGCGACTGGCTCCATCGCGCTTGTAACTTTTAAGATGTAATCAATCTCTTCTCGTGTGAAGTCTTTGATTGAAATGATGTCGCGTCCCTTGAACTTCAAAGTTTGCACCAAACAAAACTTAACAAACAGCAAATAACTCTTTTTACTCTTAAGACATAATTAGTAACCTGCAGAAGGTTGAGGTTAATGTCTAGAAGAACACTGCGCGTTTCAAAAATTAAAGAGGGCACAGTTATTGATCACATTACTGGTGGGCATGCTTTAGATGTGATAAAGATTCTGGGAATAACCGGGCGTTCTGGCGGAATTGTAACGGTTGCCATGAATGTACCTAGCAAGATACTAAAGTTTAAAGACATCCTCA
>JASFPO010000109.1:0-6765 GCA_050115935.1 Candidatus Bathyarchaeota archaeon
AAATCTTCTATGAAACGATACAAAAGCAGGAAGACCAAAGCGAAGACTAGAGATCAGTATAACCTATGGGATGAAACGGCGAAACCGTCAAAAACGAAGGACTAGTTCCTAGAACCTCAAGAATTTTCTCTCACATTTCTTCACAATTGCGTTTTATGCAATCTGCATGCACACGCGTTTCGATTTTGGAGAAGAGTTTTGTTGTCCCCTGACCAAAAGTCATTATGACTTACGTCATACTTTTATTCTACTTCTCGCATAATATGTATAGATTATAGAAAACTCAGACTGGGTAGATAAATGTCAGAACAGATTGCTGCCGAAGTGATGTGCGCGGAATGCGGAAGCGGAAATGTAGTCAGGGATATTTTGGCGGGAGAACACGTCTGCGGTGACTGTGGTTTTGTCATCGAAGAAAATACCCTAGATCGAGGAGCTGAATGGAAAGCCTTCACTCACCAAGAGCAACTGTCTAGAGCGCGAGCAGGAAGTCCAATAAGGTATTCTCACTTTGATAAGGGATTGTCTACGATTATTAATGTTGATAGAGATGCCTTCGGCAGGCCCTTGCCCCCCAAAGTGAGGCGCCAAATGTGGCGACTCAGAAGATGGCAGATTCGATCAAGGGTTCACGCCTCGCAGAGCAGGAACCTCAGTCAAGCTATGAACGAACTTCAGCGCCTTTCTGAGAAGCTTCACATTTCATCCTCAGTCCAAGAGATGGCGGCTGTTCTTTACAGAAAAGCCCTAAATGCAGACTTAGTTCGTGGACGTAAAATCGCGGCGATAGTAGCGGGAGCTCTCTACGTTGCCTGTAGATTCACAAGAATACCCAGGACCTTGAAAGAGATCGCAGAAGCTAGCTTCTATGATCAAAAGGAAATTGCACGAGCCTATCGCTTGATAGTTCAGACCCTAAAGATGAAAATGCCAATTGACAGTCCAACAGACTACGTTACAAAAATAGCTGAAAAGTCTGGTGCCTCAACCGACATTGAAGGTCTTGCTCTTGAGATCGTTCGAGACGCCATAGACAAACGCGTTGCCCTAGGAAAAGACCCCTCAGGACTAGCAGCTGCTGCACTCTACATAGCCTCCAAACTCAAAAAGGAAAAGATAACCCAAAGCCACGTCGCTGAGGCGGCAAACGTGACCGAGGTCACGATAAGAAACAGAACAAAAGAACTGGAGAAAAAACTCAACTTAGACTTCAGTTGAGCTCACAACTCTAGCCCCTTGGAGTTGATGTTTACATTCTACCAGGATTCTCCCCAATGAGCACTAGCTATGCCTATGTCGAATATGTCAACTGCTCCGTCGTTATTGATGTCAGCATTCGCATCATAGCCCGAGGGTCCGACAGGCGGACCAGGATACCAGTGAGCACTGATGTAGCCAATGTCAAATATGTCAACGATTCCATCACCGTTCACATCTCCGGGGATGGTCACAAGGACTTCACCATCTTCAAGAGTGTTGTCAGCTGTGTCGGTTTCTCTTGGAACAAAATCTGCAATAGCACTCATGGTATAGTTGCCGTAGATGAAGCCTGTTGTGTCCCATGTGAGTGTGATGGTTGTGGAGCTTCCGCTTGTCAAAATGACTTGCATTTGGCTGACGTTTGTGCCGTTGGCGTAAAATGTGACGTCAAAAGTTTCAGTGTAGGCGCCCTGATTCGCAACTGTAACGTTAATGGATACGAGATAGCCTTCACCGACTATAGATTTATGAGGGCTCACTGAAGTTACTGCAACGTCACGTATGAGTCTGGCATACTTCAGTTTGCCATTTGTCTGATCGCGATAGCTTATATGTGGTCCATCATCAGAATCCAAAGCGATGGAAGTATAGCGTCCAACATCATCTTCTGAATCTATCCGCTCAAGAACCCATGTTGCACTGGTTTGCCTTACATACTTTAGGTCGCCGCTTGTCACGTCATAGTAGCTTATGTGCGGGTAGTCTTTGGAGTCCAAAGCAATAGAAGTATACCAACCAACGTCTTCTCCTTCGTCTTTTGCTGAGTCTATCGCTTGGACGGTCCACCCTACTCCCTTTTCGTATCTCGCATACTTCAAGTCGCCGTTTGTTTGATCGTAATAGCTTATGTGCGGATCATCCCCAGAATCTAAAGCAATAGAGGAATGTGAGCCGACATTGGCGTCCTTTGCTGAGTCGACTGTTTCGATATTCCATGCCACACCGTTCCACCGGGCATATTTCAAGGTTCCATCTGTCGCATTGTGGTAACTTATGTGTGGGTAGTCGCTAGAGTCCAAAGCAATAGAAGTGTAAGAGCCAACATCTCCTGCCGAGTCAACTGTCTCGATATTCCATGCTGCCCCGTTCCATGCTGCATACTTCAGGTCGCCGTTTGTTTGATCGTAATAGCTTATGTGCGGCTTATCATCAGAATCTAAGGCGAGTGAAGTATACCAACCGACCAGTCCCGCTGAATCTACAGTTTTTCCGACGATCCATCCTACTCCCTTTTCATATCTCGCATACTTCAAGCTGCCACCTGTCCAGTTGTAGTAGCTCATGTGAGGGTCATCCCCAGAATCCAGAGCGATAGAGGTATACCAACCAACGTCTCCTGCCGAGTCAACTGTTTCGTTGTTCCAGGCTGTTCCGCTCCACATAGTATACTTTAGGTCTTTTGATGCAGAGTCGTAGTAGCTTATGTGCGGGCGGTCGTTGGAATCCAAAGCAATAGAGGTATACCAGCCAGAGTTTTCCCTGAAGATATCCAGGGTTTCGAGCACAAACAAGTGTGTTGTCAGGTAGCCTTCGCTGGAGAAGGTATGGTCATCGCCATCCGCCTCTTGCACCGTCAGGGACACTGAGTAGGTGCCTAGGCCAGTGTAGGTATGAATTGGATTTTGAAGCGTGCTGTTTTCTCCATCGCCAAATTCCCAGAACCAAGAGACTATTCCATCATATGAAGTTGAGAGGTCTGTGAAGCTTACGGTTAACGGTGGATTTCCACTTCGAGGTTCAGCCGAGAAGTCAGCAGTTGGCCCGGTGTTGCTTATGACCGCGGATGTGGCCGAAAAAGCTGTATCTCCCAAGTCATCCGTGACCGTCAAGATAACTACGTAGGAACCATCTTGATCGTAAGTGTGAGCTGGGTTAACTCCTGTTCCAGTCTCTCCATCCCCGAACCACCATTCATAACTGAGTGGAGTTCCGTCTGGGTCGTATGAGCCTGAACCATCAAAGACTACAGGAACACCTTCGGTTCCAGTGTAGGGTCCGTCGGAATCTGCAACTGGAGACTGGTTTGGCGTGAAGCTTACGCACCCGATCCATGTACCCCAATCCCAATCTGAACTATACCCCAGCACATCCTTGGCCCATTCACCATAGATCCATACCCTGCTAGGGTTAGCTGGATCATTTGCAATACCGAAGTAATCACCCCAACGGAAGCCTGTGATATGAGTCTCTCCTGCTTTCAGAAGAGTGGGTGGTCCCATGGATGTATCTGTGGTCATGCGTTCGGCATAGTATATTCCGGCGAACTCCGTGGGACTGCTCCTAGCGAAAACCATCACCATGTTGTCTGCGTTGTCTGTATAGATTGCCGGAAAATAGTAATCGTTTCCATCTGCTCCTCCATATGCCTCATTTAGATCAGCATTATTGGTATTTGTGTTGATTTTTAGGTATCGAATTGAAGCGTAGCTTTCGACTTTGCTTACTATGTGTGCTTCAGTAAAGGCAGCATAGAGATATCCATTCCGATACATGCAACCGTATATTCTGTTGTCAATCGTATCAAGCGTGGCAGGGCCACCCAACTGTCGTGCTGAAGGAGGAAAAGAATACGGACCGATATTTAATGTAGCCTGTCTTGTAACGTCAAGCGGATCTGGGGGATAGGTTGGGATTACCCTCCACAGCGTAAGTTTTCTCGTATTTATACCAACCCTGGTGTTGACAAGATATTCCATGCCTGGGTTGCCGAAGGTGTGAGCTGTTCTGAGCGTGAACGCTGGTGTGCCGTCAGCATTGTTTAAGTTGGAGGTACGGTAGGCTGAAAGTCCGCTTCCAATGTAAAGAGCCCACTTGGGAAGGATGTAGAGCGTAGCAGTTCGGAACATTTCTCCCCAAGCACTGTCCTCCCATGTAAACTGATTGGTAGTTATATAGATCGCTCCGCCAGCTACAGGCGAAATCCCGTCAAAACCCAGATCGGGGTAGTCAGCCCAAGTATCCGCACCTATATGCACTAAGGCACCGTCAATTCTGTAGTTCCACCACGCGCCGGTTGGATCATCGGTTTGCGAAACAGACAAGAGGACCCAGGATTCGTGAGACGCTAAAGTTGCTACGAGTGCAACCATAAGCCAGTGATCGTCATGGTGATCATAGGCTATCCTCGGATCGAACACTGTACCTCCAGTATGTACGTTGCTCCACCAATCGGAGAGACTTGCGTTGGCAACCAAGGTTCCAGTCTTGGTATAGAAGGCGACCATCGAGTTAACCATCACTCCTACATGGTCCAAACCAACCGCTATATGAGGGTCCGGCGGCCTCATCGCACCCGTCCCAACATCCGCGTTGGATTGTTGGTCGGGCCCCTCAAAGTCTTGTAAGAGATAAATAGGATCTGGACTCTTAGGTTCAAAAAAAGTCGAATCTGCTTCAATTACAGGATCCACGTCTTGGGCTCGCTCTGCGGGCTGACTCTCTAATTCACGAAGCTCCTCAACATCTAGACTATAGCCTATTGGTGCTTCACGCTTTTCCTGCGATGCACCAGTGATTCCAATGGGGATATCGCTCCACAACCGTTCCACCGCTGGATCAACAAAATGTACTTCGCTCTGTGGTTCTCCTCTTGAAGGTAATTCGGCACTAACTCCTACTATTGGACCCTGAATAGCTGCTGCGAACAGCAAAGTGGCGAGCGCAATTATTCCTGCAATCTTTCGTGACATTTTGGAAGTCCTCTGTGGTCACCGATGATGTGATACAAAACTTCTTAAAGCTTGTGAAAGAAACATCTATAACATAATTTCTGGGTAAACGAAAGCGAACGCACGCAAGATGAGTTGTGCTGAAAATCTGTTGCGGCTGTAGTGCTAAGAGGCTAAGTGTATCCGTAATGCTTCAAATAGGATTGTATGTAAGCAATCGCGCGTCTTTTGGGCCTATAGATTCCGAAGTGCCCTTCTGCCAGAATGTCGAAGTCCAAACTGATTAGCTTCCTCATGGACTCGGCCCAGTCTGAGATGTTGGAGCGAAATTGCGGCAAGAAAGGCCCATGTAGATCTTGTGCAAACAAGACGTTGCCATGCTTAGTGTTAAGAAGTATCGATATGCTTCCTGGTGTGTGACCAGGCGTGTGAAGCCACCTGAAGGTTTTATTTCCAACACTAAAATCTCCTTCAGAGCCTGAAAGCTTGACGTCAACTGTGCAGGGGACTAAATCTTCATCATACCAAGCGGAACCTGTCAGATTTGGATCTGCTTTTTCAATGGCATCACTGTCCAACTCGTGCGCAACTGTTTTGCATCGGTATTTCTTGCGAAATGAATGGACTCCCCCGAAATGGTCTATGTGAGCGTGAGTAATGAATAAGGTTGAGATGTCATCTAGATTCAGACTAACCCTCTTAATGTTCCTGCAAATCTTGCTTATGTCCAAGCTGACCCCTGCATCTATCAACGCCAGCTCGTCTCTGCAATCTACAAGGTAGACCATACAATCTCCTGAATTTGACATCTCTGAGCTCCCAACTAGGTAAACCTTAGGGATGATTTTGGATGGTTTCTGCACAGAGGTTTCTTTGTCTCATTTCAAGAAAAGGCTTGTCATTTGTTAGATCTTGCTTCAGACTATTTGCACTAGAACGCTCTTAAGTAGAGGTGAGATTCAAGCTAGGTCCGCGCAGGAGAAGAGACTTTTTAAACCCGAAGCTAACCCCATTCTAAATGATGAGCAGCATTGACTGTACGGAGTAGAGCTAATTGAGTGAAACGCCAACTGTTGAGCAGAATCGTCTTCGTTTAGACGAAGCAAAAGGATACAGCGAAATCTGGGAGCTTGTAAAGAACACTGTGAAAAATGCTTTGGGAGAGCACAGAGTTGGGATTATGCTTTTTCTGGATGACCTTCCAATGCGGCTGGGAGCATACCATCCAGTTGGCACAAACAACATAGTTTTAAACCGAGCATTGGTGCAGGCTGTTGAAGCAGCTACAAAGTCGCAACTGTTGGTGAATGCCTTCGTGTACATCCTCCTGCTTCACGAGTATCTTCACGCGTTAGGCTATGTTCGTGAGGCAGAGGCCCGGCGACTTGTGTACAGGGTTTCCCAGAGATCGTTTGGTGAAGAGCATATTGTCTCACGTTTGGCACGTTCAAGTCCGTGGGCTCTTCTGAAAGGTGTCCCTTTAAGTCTTATTGAAGGGCCAAAACGCGTTATGGAGATCGTGAAAGACTTCGAGCAGTCAAACCAGAAATATATCGTTTAGACAGCGTGTCCCTTATCTTTCACTAATTTGCTCTGACGCCCAACGCTATATCTTACCTTGATTTAATTGAGATGCGATTTACTTGATAATCAGAGGAAAACCCGTATTAACAGATTTTTACCTCAATCACAAAGGAATCTCGATTCCGCGCGCACGCGCACGCACAAGCTGAGAATATCTATCGCGCAGGAATGCTGTCAAACTACTCTTCAAGTGTTTTCTTGATTTCTTCGACTTCTCTTGTGAGTGCATCTAGTTTTGTCTTTATGTCTTGAA
>JASFPO010000110.1:0-6746 GCA_050115935.1 Candidatus Bathyarchaeota archaeon
CGATAGTCTTCGTCGTTTCAACTATCTACTTCGCCACAAGAAAACCTAAAGTCCAACACACCTAAACACTAGAAACTTTTCTCCTCAGATTGCTCGTGCTCTGAGGAATTTCCATTTGCCGAAGACGTTCTTTTTGTATTCATGAAGCAAACACAATTTTCCTGACAATACTGTCTCTCTATATCAGTACGTCTTTGCCTTGTTTTTCTGCTTCTTTTCTTATTCTGTAATAATGCCAAGAAAGTGTGATGAACACAATCCATATTCCTATCCATGTAAGAAATGTAGCTTTTCCGAAAATCATACTGACCCAAACTGAGAACATTCCCAGCAAGCCAAAGAAAACCTCGATTTGACTCCCCTTATCCATTCTTGTTCAACCATTATGGTATAGAATATTTATCCTTAAATTATTGATGCAACAATACAATAACCTTAACTTCCTCCACAAGTCTAAAAACTGAAGGGAAGCAGGATGATCTCATGAGAATTGTTGTAGGTTGTGATTTGGAGGAGTTTAAGAGATATTACAGAAGAAATGGATATGATGACGGAGACGTTGAACACCTGATAGAGAGAGTCATTAAGGATCCATCTCAACTTATTGTCTGGAGAAAAAACGACAAGATTGTGGGTCATGCAGTTTGGCATGAATCTAACACAAGGGAACATAGGAAGGATGTTCCTAGAGACAAAGAGGATGCCGAAGCATTAGAGAAACTTCTTGAGGGAAAGAGAGATTTCGTTGAGCTTCATGAAATCTGGCTTATGAAAGAATATAGAGGAAAAGGTCAGGGGAGAAGGTTCTTCGAGTTCTTTGAAGATTATATGAAGAGTAGAGGTTATGACTCAATTGTATACTATGCAGACCATCCTGCTGCTATAACGATTTGTCGTCAAAGAGGATGCAAAGAAGACTATGTGAAGAGCATAGGTGAACATGTCTTCTACCTTTCACTAAGAAGCTAACACTACAGCAATCATAGTCTACAGAAGAACATTAGTATCAAGCAGAATGAACTGAGCACGCCTCATAGGATTTTCAAGATTCGGGCTATATTGTGGTTTTGACCTAAAACTACTTATATCTGCACAAACAAAATCCAAAAGCTGAAGGTGTACGTATTGGACGAAGATGAAAGGAATGTTGGATGGATTTTGGCGATTTCTATAATCATGTATTTTCTGTCCATGCTTGATTGGTTACGTTGGATTTCCATAGGTCGACCTCCCCTACTTGATGTGTGGACTGACATGCAGAACATGAGCACTCTGTTTTTCATCTTGACTATTGCTTCATCTGGTCTCTTCCAAGCCCGTTTCTGGAACACAAAGGTGACATACAGGCTTTCCGTTCTCTTCTTCACAGTTGCGATGGGATTGCTGTTTGCGCAGAGCATTAGATGGTTGGCTT
This sequence comes from Candidatus Bathyarchaeota archaeon, assembly GCA_050115935.1. Classification (GTDB taxonomy): domain Archaea; phylum Thermoproteota; class Bathyarchaeia; order Bathyarchaeales; family Bathyarchaeaceae. The sequence continues at coordinate 1,415 of JASFPO010000110.1, forward strand.
AATAAGAGAGACTTGCTTGTTTTTCTCTAGTCTTTCTTCTTTACATTTGACTTCATCATATCCAATCCGATTAGTGTGAAAGCAATATCCTCCACAAAGAGTATACCTTGCCATTCACGAGCTTGGGTATCTCGGTTCTTCTCCAAGAGGCAAACCTATCTCTGGCTAGTGCATGGATTGTGCTAATGTAATTGATTGTCTCAGCTTCAAGAAGGGAAAAAGAGAGTAGATTGTGTTTTTCACGAAACGAAGACGCGTCTTGACCATTCTACTATTTCAGCTTTTTTCTGTTCAGATTCCAGCCAAGCAGCTTCGATTTTTTGATGATTGTATGGGCTATTTCCAGAGATATTCACAGTAGCGACTTCTTCTAAACTGCATGCTTTCCACTGGAATGCTCCACTTCTTATTAGTGACCGAAACAATGTTCCCATCAAGACACCTATTCTTTGAAGTTCTGCCATTTTCATCCGCATCACCACACTTTCTACGATGATACTTTATAGGCTCCCTCACCCATAATTAGATAACTGAACAATATCTAAATATGAGACGAAAACTCTTGAATGAATTGAATGTGGTTCAATAATTGAAAAATATAAGACCCAAATTAGTTAAGCTGTTCAAGGAAGGCTACTGCACACCACAAATCGCCAAAATTGCAAAGAAAATAAAAGAACCATCTACGACTATTCACTACAACGTAAAGAAGTTGGAAAATGAGAGGGCAATAAAAACCTACAAAGCTGTTTTTGACTATAAGAAAATTGATGAAGGTTTCTGTGTGTACCTCTTCATCAAATTAACTGCTAAGGCAGGGGCCGCCCCTGACAAGATTTCAGGTGAGTTGGCGAGATATGAAGAGGTTGAGAGTGTAGATCTCCTCGCTGGAGAATGGGATGTAGTTCTTAAGGTTAGGACTAAGGATCAGAATGAATACTATGAGTTATTGAAGAGCATTCTCGCCCGAGAAGGTGTTGAAATGAGCACGTCTTTGATTTCGCTGAAGCAGCTTAAGACTGAGTTTGTATTAGCATGACCCGCACGCGGATTATCATTGCCATCATAGCAGTAATTGTCATTGTAGGAACTTCAGGATTAGCCCTTCATGGAAAGAAAACATCCAGAAAACCGTCATCTCGCTCAATAAGATAAGCTGTGGTTGAATTCGAATACTAGCAGCATAAAGGAAGACAGGATAAACTTTTTTGCACACGTCAGATTATTCATCTTGGAGGCCCTAGATGGAAAGCGTATTCCGAGGTCAACTGGAAAAGGAGCTAGATAGAGTGCTGAAACCAGAAGTAATCAACACGGTAATGCAGATATCCAAAAACTTGCCTCTCAAATCAGCTGAAGACTTCTGCTTTGGATACATTGTTGGAGACATCATCGCTGGCACCTTTGCTGAGGCTAGAACGAGATATGGAAGAGATACCACTGCCGAAGAAATGGATGAAGCTTTGAACATAATCTATAGAAGAGCATTAGAAATCAAAGGAGCTATCAAGCTTGCAATGAACAGATAGCTCACGTGCTAAATCAGCAAATCCTCTTTTCTCGTTGCCTACTACAGCTCAATATGCATCGTATCTGCTTTATCAAACTAACAGCCAAATCTCTAATGTTACAATATCTGATAGAGAAAGGAGAAACGCGTAACCGTTTCTTCCAACTCTACTTGGGCAACAGAGAATATCCTACAGCTAAAAACAGTGACGCTCTTCTCAAAAGCCTTATTTCAAATTTCATAATATGACAGATATAATAGATGCCAGCAACGCTGCCTAAATGACCATTTCACACAACTTGCCAACAAAAAGCCGGATTCCGATCACAAGAAAACCGAAAACACATAAAGAAAATGTAGTCCAACAGATGACTGCCGATCAGGGCATTATGACGCTTGAGAAGAGCAACTAGTTGACCGTGCGAGTTTTCCTTTTCTGGTTAATATTCAAAGAAGATAACTTGGTTTGTGAGAGGTGGATTGAGCCAAACTACTCGCCTATATTCATCAAGCATAAGAAATGTGACATCTTGATGACTCTCCAAGCTTTCCGTGAATTCCCCCCAAGTGTTTTTTTCGGTGAAGTGTCCACCAGCTTGGTGCATTTGATCAAACCAGTCATTCCAGTCATAGTTCTGAATTGTGTAGTTGTCACCATAATGAGTGCGTAGACTTCCGATTTTTTCGCGAATGCCAACTGGCTCCCACACTCCTTCAAAAGGAGAAAACGGTGAAAAGGGGGCATATCCTACAACGAGAATCAGTATAAGGACAATGCTCAAGCTTGAAACCAAACCAACCTCAAACTTATCCACTTTCGGCCGCCCTCTCTACATGATGTTCTTTGGACACAAAGATTAATAGTTTTTACCTTGAATGAATAACTTGTTGTTTTCTTCCGCTGAATACCGATACTTATCTTTCATCGAGCCAAGCCTTTGTATCTTCTTTGCTAAAGCGTTGCTTTAATTGCTCGTGTGTTAGGTCGTCAACTTCTCCAAAAGTTGCCATGACATGTTCAACAAGATACCTCTGCTTCGTTCCATGCACTAAAAAGCCATCGGTTTCTCTGCGGTGCAAATAGAGTGGTTTCTCAAGGTTCAGCAATCTCTCAATGACTCTTCCAAGTGTGCACTCAGATATCTCGTGAGCAATCGTGGTAACATCTTCAGCTTCTGAGCCACTCATGGAGATTCCGTATCTCCATTCGCCTTCAACGAAACTTGGAAAAGGCGAAACATGACTGAAGCGACCAAGTCTGAAATCATACGCGCTAAAGTCATCATAAGGATTAACATTAAAAGCTTCTAAGAAAGCTTCTTGCTCTTCCAAAACCTCATAGTAACGTCTCCACAATCTTTCTCGAGTCTTTCTCATCAAAAGATAGCGCACAACAACCACAAAAGCAAATATCAAGATTAATGCGACAAAACCAGGATTTATCTGCAATATCATATTGAGGCATAACGTAGCCGAGAAATAAAAACTTTAAAATCTTTCAAAACTCTAGGTTGATAGAGCCTCAAAGAACATGAACCAGCTTAGAGGCATCTCTATGGACACACCTGCGAGGAATAAGAAAAGCGATTTCTTGGAAGCATTGTTAACCATTCCAGCGATACGTGGACCAAGGATTTCAAGAGACTCAAAATTTGTAGCCTATACATGGGAAAACGTTCACCCTAATCTAGATGTGTTTCTTGTCCCCACTAATGGGTCAGCAAAACCTCTTGCCTTGACGAAAACTCCAGAAGCCACATTTATCGTGGATTTCGCTCCGGATTCGCGGTCTGTGATAGTTGGTGAGGACAAAAACCGTAATGAAAGGGTTAGATTATTCGAGGTTCAGATAGACAGACCAAAACAAATGATACCATTAACAGAAGAGGATCCCCCATTCTACATATGTGGAGGATCAATGCACCCTAACAGGAAATGGCTTGTCTACGGCGCCAACTATGACGAAGAGACGAAACGGGAAATTGAGCCTACGTGGGTGTATAGACACGATCTTGAAGATGGGGAAAGAATCGTTCTAGCAAAACCGAAGAAACCCACATGGTTGGATCCCAGACTAAATAGCCAAGGAACCTATGTACTCTACAATCGGAAGGAGCTTCATCCCAAAGGAGATCAGTGTTGGCTAGTAGATATCGACGGACGGGAAGATCGTGAGATACTAAATTTTGGACCAAAAGCGAAGATCCTAACTGCATGGTTACCAGATGGACAGAATATTGGCTTCATCACTCAAACAAAGGACGGCAAAGCTCAAAAACATAATTCACTGGGTATTTATGACATTAAGAAAGAGAAAATTAACTGGCTAATTGACGACCCACATCGTAACATCGAAGATATTTACAGCTCTGTCAACAGCCATCATTTGATAGTTTTAGAATTCCAAAGAGCAAGAGTCAAACCTTCTATTATTGACCTGGCAAATCTGGAAGAAGAATCCTTACCTAGAATTGAAGGATCACTTGTGCCTGTTGGTCCTGTGACAAACAAAGAATGGATAGGTCTATATTATTCGTCTACTCAACCCGGCGAGCTCGTCAGGTTCGACATTGACAACATTGAAATCCCATATTTTCAATCAATGATCCATGTTTGGGAACGAACAACAGTCAAACACGAAGACCTTACACCTGCCAAAGATTTTGAGTGGAAAGCGAAAGACGGCTTGACGATTCATGGGTGGCTCTATCGTTCAAAGACGCCCAGCGAGAAAGCCATCATATATGTTCATGGTGGACCTACCGCTCACTGCGAAGACACCATTAATCCTCAGATTCAATATCTTGCTTCCCGAGGATTCAACGTCCTTGCTCCAAACTATCGTGGTTCAACAGGTTATGGTGTAGAATTTGAGGATCTAATTCGAATCAATGGATGGGGAAGTGACGAGCAAGAAGACATATGGACAAGTATCAAAGCGTTGATAGAACAAAGAATAGTGGCAAGAGGGAAAGCAGGTATCACCGGGACAAGTTACGGCGGTTATTCAAGCTGGTATGCCATCACCAAAGCACCAGAGCTCATCTCTGCTGCAGTTCCCATTTGCGGAATGACAGACCTAGTTGTTGACTATGAAACAACTCGACCTGACTTGCGTCCATATTCAGAGGAAATGCTGGGAGGAAGCCCCAAAGAAGTACCAGACCGATATCACGAACGATCCCCAATAAACTTTGTCAATCAAATCAAGGGTAAGCTCCTGATTGTTCAAGGAGCTCGCGACCCTAATGTTACACCTAAGAACGTAGAAGAAGTGAAGAAAAAACTAGATGAAGCTGGGATAGAATATGATCTCTTGATTTTCGAAGATGAAGGACATGGAATGGTAAAAACCAAGAATAAGAAAATCCTTTACAAAAGAATCGCTGACTTCTTCGATAAAGCCCTGTGAATGACTTGCCCTCTTAGCAACTAAATGAAGTCCGAAATTTCTTTTCCAAGCTAGATCATGAAATTCCTCTGCATCTCAATAATCTCACTGCTACCTTTCGCCTCAGCATATGTATCCAAAAACCTCTGATTCAAACGAATGAATTGAGGTCCCCACTTAAAGATTGAAAGCAAATTCTCAGCTTCCTCTCTGAAGTTAGCAATGTATAGAGCCGCGGCCAACGCTTCTACTGTGCTTAGCTTAGTTGGTTTGCCATAGTTCACCGGATTCACTGCAACTAAATAGGGCAAGCAACGAGAGGCCCCACGCACGTTCAGCTCGAAAACTTCGTCTGCATGTATCCAACTGCAGTCTATAGCGGATAAACCTCGATGTAGAATTCTTTCACGGTCGGCTGGGAAAGAGCCTTT
>JASFPO010000111.1:0-6712 GCA_050115935.1 Candidatus Bathyarchaeota archaeon
TATAGGTCCAGCATTTTGCATCGGAGTATACATCAGATTTATTACTTCCTGTATAAGAACAGAGGCATGCGGTCCAATGATATGTGCCCCCAGAATCTTCATTGTTTTCTCCTCAACTATAACTTTGACAAAGTAGTCTTTTACATCCATGGCTTCTCCTTTGGCAGTATCCTCAAATCTCTGGATTCCTATTAGCACCCTATCTTTGCCGTGTTTCTTTATGGCTTCTTTCTCTCTAAGCCCGACGCTCGCAATTTCAGGATACGTGAACACGGCGTGCGGTATGGCGTGGTAATCGGCTTCTACCTTCTTTTTCAGTATGGCATTGTAGTATACGATTAGAGATTCATAGTTTGCCGCGTGCTTGAACTGGTGTTTGCCATTCGCGTCGCCAAAAGCCCAAACATTAGGTTGGGAGGTCTCCAGATGTTTATCAACCGTAATCCATCCCTTCTCGTCTGTCTTTATCCCTCCTCTTTCTGGATGAAGTATGTCCGCGTTCGAGCTCCTTCCTGTAGCGACCAGTATTTCTTCCGCCGTTATCTCCATCTTTTCTCCATTCTCTCTGTTAACAGCAACAAGTTTCTTCTTACCTGTAGATGTCCTTCTTGCTTCGCGTACCTCATGATTGGTGAATACTTTCATATGTTTCTGCAACTCTTTTTTGGCTAGTGCCGATATCTCGGGCTCTTCTCTTGGAAGGAACTGCGGATTTCTGCCGATTATCGTGACTTTCGACCCCATGGCTGAAAAGAAATGTCCGTATTCCGCCGCTATGTATCCTCCACCAACAATGGCGATGCTCTCAGGTAGCTGGCTCATTTTAAGAGTTGTGTTGCTGGTGAGATAACCTATCTCTTCGAGCCCCGTTATAGGGGGGATTCTAGACTTTGATCCTGTGCAAAGAAAGATCATCTTTGACTTTACCGTGTCACCACTAACTTTCAGCGTATATGGTGCAATGAATTCGGCTATTGCAGGATAGTAATCTATGTTTCTGGAAGAGGAAAGTCCTTTCCGTATCATGTTTATGTCTCCGGAGATAATAGTCCTCATTCTCTCCATGACCTTCTTAAAATGTATCTTTTTCATGTCAATGTCTATTCCAAATCTCCCTGCATTTTCAATCGTTCTTACCAACTCAGCCGGGTACAGCAATATTTTGGACGGTATACAACCCCGTGTGAGACAGATTCCGCCAGGTTCATCCTTATCTATGACAGCGACTTTCAACTGTGGATTATCTTGAATCAGGGCATCCACAAAGTTCATAGCAGAACCTGAACCAATTATTATCAGGTCATATTCTTTCATATCAAACACCGTTAATACGGCAATACAATTGAGAAATAGAAAACCCTATAAATACTTGCTTTGGCTCTCCTCAATTAAGATTGTCATACTCACACACACAAGTGTAATAACTTACTTCTTTCAAAATTCGCTTGGGAAACTAATTGAGCAGTCGAGAAAAACTAGTCCTGTGGATCTGGATAACTCTCATTTTGTTTGGGAACGGAATTTCACTTGCCGTGGCATTTCTTTTGCAAAATATCTGGGCTGCCCTAGTTGTCCTTGGGGTTATTTGCTTCGATCTTTACTGGTTCTATGTCCGATATCATCAAAGGAAGAGGCCACGATATCCACTAGCGCCACCAGAAGGAAAGGGGGACGTATACCTTCCAAGAACAAACATACCCCGGCCAATCCATGCTGATGCTCGCAGAATACAGGAAAAGAAGCGACGATTTCAAAGACTACGGAAAATGATGCACAAGAGGAGACGCAAGAAAAGTTAATGTTCACACTCCATTCCGTACGCCATTTCCTATTTGTTAGCAAGCCGCACGCTAGTTTGTGTTTTCCAAAAGATTTATGAATGCTCGTCGTTCATACTGGTGTCCATCGGAGTGGAAATCTTTGGTTTACTGTTCGAAATGTGGAGCCAAGAACGAGGACACCACCCAAGTATGCGTTGGCTGCGGTGCATCATTATACGTGCCTAAGCATCATGTAGCTAAGCGTAAAGGAAATGAATGCTTTGGGCCAAAAGAAGAAAAGCGATTTGAAGATGAATGTTTTGGTCTCCCCTATGGCGGTGCAATTGTAGGCATAATTTTCGGCGCCATAATTCTCATATTTGGATTCGCTTGGCTAGTAGGTGTAAGCCTCTGGGAATACATAGGACCTTTACTGGTAATCACTGTTGGAATACTAATCGTCGCCGGTGTTGCATACGCAGCAACTCGAAGATAGATCCTCCATCTCAATTCTTGTAATCCTCACATCTTAGGTCACAAGTTTGACATATCTTATTGTGAATATTCTTTGACAACAAAATCCTTGTCAGAAGCCAAAAGACACAGAGCAAAACAACAAAGAAATCAAGAATCAGACTTCCCGATGCGGCGTCTACACTAGCCAAAACGAGAAAGGTTCCAAAAACAAAAAAAACATTCAATGAAAAACGAATAAACCTCCATCTAACATTTACAGACACGTATTGAAACAATCCTAAACCAACGCCCAAAACTCCTGAAATGAGAAATAGAGAGATGTTTTCTCCAATATTCCATCCTTCAAAGAAATATAAAACAACTCCACAAACAGATACCAATGCTCCAAGAAGCAGCCCCATACAAGCTGTACAATAAGTTTTGTTGCCAACTTGAAATTCATGAGCCGAGAAGCCTTCGCAGTTCTGATGATGTCCATGTGTTAGTCTGAGCCCAAAGATTTTTGATGTTTTGCGAAATCCTTCGCGTTCCTCTTTCAGAGCAGTCTGATTTCTGCTTTCTGTGTTCTCTTTTTGAAGAATCGTTGAGCAATGGCTTGGAAAGAAAACCGCGATTATTCCAAGAAAGCAGATTATTCCAAAGACGGAACCTATTAGTGGTTTTCGCCACTGAAAATATCCTTCGATTGTGAGCGGAAGAATTGTGGGCAACGTCACGAGAAACAAACCGAAAAGAGATACTGAAACCAAAAAAGAAAGGTAGAGCCTTTGCGAAGGTCTCTCAGGCATTAAGTTTTTCCCCAGAAAAGCCGCTTCAACTCTTGCAAGACTCCTTGACTGGCTAAGTATCGATATGTCTTCCTCTTTAATTTGTTTGATGAAAAGAGACCTCTTAATCGTCTCGGTAAAGAACCGTAGAAACCCCGATAACATTCATAGAGCTGCTCCTGCACCTCCATTCTTGTCAAGTGTTCAGTTGGCATTATGGCGTGAACCATGTCGTAGAGAGCCCAGTTTGTATCTTCGATCCATCCGTTTCGCTTAGCTTCCTCGTAGATTTTTGTTCCTGGGAAAGGGGTCAATATCATGAAGATAGCTAGATCTGGGTCCATTTCGTTGACAAACTCTCGTAACTTCTCTATCGATCTTTCTGAGTCTTTGCGTTCGCCGATAATGAGCGTTGTTTGTGCAAATATGTCGTTTTGTTTGAGCAGTTTGACTGCCTTTTTAGAGTCTTCTGGCGTAATCCTCTTGTTGAACGCCTCTAGGACTGACTCATTTTGGCTTTCTGCGCCCAAGAGTATCCAGCGGTTCCCTGCTTTTCGGAGCTTAGGCAAAATACGACTATATTTGACAACTTCGTCGCATCGAGCCTGCATGAACCACATTATGTCATCTGCAAACCCGCGTTTTATGATTTCGTCGCACAGCTCATCTGCATGTTTGCCTAAGCCGAAATTGTCATCTATTAACCACAAGAATCGGCTTCCATAATTGGTATGGCAAAATTCTATCTCATCCGCTACTCTTTTTGGAGATTTGACTCTCCATCTTCCCTGCCAGTAAACCCATTGACTGCAAAATGAACAATTGTAGGGGCATCCTCGTGAACCTTCTATCAACGCATAGCGTGTCGAACGCCCAGCCATCATCGTAAAATGATATTTGTGTGCTACATCTTCGACAAAATGATAGCCAGAAAGCGGCAAATCGTCGAGGTTTTCAATTAGAGGTCTAGAAGGAGTGTGATAAACTTGGTTTTTATGCTTTAACGACAGCCCTTTGACATTTAGAAAAGAGGTTTTGTTGACTAGGGTCTTCACCAACTCTACAAGGGTTTGTTCACCTTCACCGCGAACAATAACATCTATTTCCGGATAAGTCTCTAGGCTTTCATGAGCTGTTGCAGTGAAGTGTTGACCGCCGACAACGGTTAGAACATCAGGTTTCACTTTTTTGGCTGTTTCCAATGTGCGTATTGTTGTGTAAGTGTTACATGTTGCTAAGCCGCTGGAAGCTACGATATCTGGGTCAAAATCTTGGATATGCCTCTCTAGCCCTTTCCAATCGACCGTTTTTGCTTGACAATCTAAAACCTCTATCTCTACGTCATCAGTCTTGCTTTCGAGATACGCTGCAAGTTGAAGAAGCCCCAAAGGAGGAGGTAGATATTCCCCCATGACAAACCAAAATTCCTTAGGCGGTTCCACAAATAAGACTCTCACTTCAGATGCCACTTCCTTTTACACTATAGAAGCAGCACAGAAATAAAGATGATTCGTAGTGGGCCGGGCAGGACTTGAACCTGCGACCTTCGCCTATCTTCATCACAACACTCGTAAGGGCGACGTCCTAACCAAACTAGACTACCGGCCCTTCTATGCTAGAAGATAGATGAGGACTTTACAGAAAAGCGTAACGCTTCAACCGATCGAAAAGCTCAACAGAGAGGAATTCGAAGATCTGGCTTCCGCATTTTTTATATTTCAAAATGCATTCCTAATCTAAAGGAAGTGAAATCGCTATGGCATCAATAAAAGAGGTTCCCTCTATAACCCGGCGCTTTGAAAGAATCGGAGCTCATACACACATTAAAGGACTCGGCTTAGATGAGAATCTCAAGGCTGTTAGAGTCAAGGCTGGGATGATTGGTCAACAGAAGGCAAGAGAAGCAGCAGGACTTGTTGTTCAGATGATAAAAGAAGGAAAACTGAGCGGCAAACTTGTCATATTAGCTGGTCCACCTGGAACAGGGAAAACAGCAATCGCGGTTGCGGCATCTCGCGAGCTGGGTGCTAATGTTCCCTTCATCCAGATGAGTGGAAGCGAAGTCTACAGCAGTGAACGCAAGAAGACTGAGGTTTTGATTGAGGCAATACGAAAATGCATAGGGATTGAGATTCATGAGATGCGCAAAGTCTACGAAGGAGAAGTCACAAAACTCGACATCAACATGGCCTCGCATCCGTACAACCCCTATCAGAAAGTGCCGGAGAGCATAAGGATCACTTTGAAAACGAAAGACCAAGAGAAAACAATAGAGGCTGGAGGAACAATCGCAGAGCAAGTCACCAAACAAGGAGTCGCAGAAGGAAGTATAATACAAATCGACGCCGAGAGCGGGAGACTCGCTAACTTAGGCTTAAGCCTCGAAAGCGTCAAAGGAAAAACCTACGATGTCGATACCCGCAAAAAGATTCCGCGCCCAACTGGAGAGGTAATGAAAGAAAAGGAATTCGTCTATACCCTCACGCTTGCAGACATGGATGACATCAACCAGAGAAGGAGAGGAGGAGGAATGTTCTCAATGTTTTTCAGCGGTTCAGAATCTAAAGAGATCGACACCGAGATTCGCACAGCTGTTGACAAACAAGTAAAAGAACTGGTTGATCAAGAGAAGGCTTTCATTCATCCTGGAGTATTGTTCATTGATGATTCACATCTTCTGGACCTTGAAGCTTTCAGCTTTCTTGGCAGAGCCGTGGAGAGTGAACTTGTGCCAATAATAATCCTTGCAACCAATCGAGGGGTAACCACCATCCGTGGAACTGACGTTAAAAGCCCTCTTGGTTTCCCGTTAGATCTCATTGATCGCTCTGTTATCATAGGCACTAAGGAATACAACGCCGGCAGCATTCGCGAAATTCTTCGCATGAGAGCAAACGAAGAGAAAGTGAAGATTGAAAAGGCAGCTCTTGAGAAACTAACAGAGTTGGGTGCAAAAAGTTCACTTAGATATACAGTACAACTTCTAAGCCTATCAGCCCAAAACTCCAGGATAGAAAAACGTGAAAAGGTAACCGTCAAGGACGTAGAACGCGTCAGCAATCTTTTCATGGACATCAGCGAGGCTACTGATCATCTGAGAAAATATGAAGAAAAACTCATGTACCACTAAGTGCCCCTCCCAAAGATAATATGGAAAGGGGAGAATCTCGTAACCTGAAACACAAAAAATATCAAGTCACTGGTTCAACTATTGGATCGAAGGTTTTGTGCGGGGTTGCCCTAGCCTGGTAGGGGGCAGATCATCCGAACCTTGAAGAGCCTAAGCCTGCTAAGCCTGTGGTCCGTAAGGGCCGCGCGGGTTCAAATCCCGCACCCCGCGCCACCCGACACACCATTTTTTCTTTGCGTTTTGAAGGGATTTCGTGATAAGCTTGTTGTTTCGCTGAGTTTTGAGTAGATCTGACTCTCTGCACCATCATCCATTCCCATCCTCGGTCTAAACCTGTCATTTCTATGAAATATTATCGAATTGGTCGTATTTCAATGTTGTCGGTCCGTTCTTTTCATAGAAATCTATTGCTCCCGCGCGAAGAGATGCCAGGTTCGGTTAGAAGCTGGCGCGCGAAGCGCGCGTATTCCTAGAATAAGTAAAACTTCTTTATCTGGGATATTGCCAGAGAGATAGTGGACATTGCGTGCCAAGCTCGGTGATGTTGAGAGGGTTAGATAATTGAACCATGAGGAAAG
>JASFPO010000112.1:0-6633 GCA_050115935.1 Candidatus Bathyarchaeota archaeon
AAAAGAATCAAAAGGATTCATGTCCCAAAGGCTTGGCTTAGGCACGGTAGTAATAATTCCGGAAAGACCAATCACGAAAAGGGATATTCCTAACCAGCACGCCCACCAATCTTCAGTTTTTATGAGCGCCATTAATATAGTCTTTGGAGAGATGTGTGTCACCTATACTACGAATATCCTAATCGCAATTTATCATTTATCGGTGTGCTTATTTCAAATCATTGATTTTCACAATAAGAGAGAATGATAAATCCCACGGCGCGCGCATATCGGAAAAAACCTATATTAATAAGTTGAAGAAGATGATCCGCGCGCGAATAACGTGCATGATCATTTGATCATTTTGATTTCTTGAACTTCGATTTCATTCCAGATTGCCAATCCTATTGCCTTGAAGTAATCCTCTGCTGCTTTTTTGGAGGGAGCTTCTACGATCCAGTGTGTCTTGTGTACCCTGGTGGGACTCCATTTGCTCACAATCTTGACTCCAAACTTCTTGGCGGCTTCCTCTCTCTTTTCAGATAGCTCCTGAAACTTATTCATAGCTTCGCTGTCGTATATTGGGCATGTTCCCGATATGTGTGTAAGAATCACAGAAAAGTCAGGCACAGTGTTCGCCACCTACATGCATGCTCAAAAAAGAGTGTGCTATCCTATAAGACTTTTGCATGCGCACCTAATCTCCTGCGTGCTGACATCAATCTATCAACACGTAGAACATTATCCTTAATCTCTAAGGATAGGAAGAGTCCTATACTAATAAACTGAAGAAGTTGTCGCATGCACGCTCGCGGGAATCCTTTTAAGCACGCTTCCGTTCCACAATTTCCTTCAGGGACTAAAGAGAATGGACATCACGACCTTACTCGTCGCATTTGCGCTAGCTATGGATTCATTTTCGGTTTCGATAGCAAATGGACTTGCAAACAGAGTTTTCAAGGCAGGCAATGCCCTTAAGATAGGACTATTCTTCGGATTGTTCCAAGCTATTATGCCAATAATAGGCTGGTTTGCTGGAATCCATGTTCTAGACTTGATTTCGGGTTTCGACCATTGGATAGCCTTTGGACTTTTGGCCTTTATTGGCTGCAGAATGATATACGAATCTGTAAGAGGAGAATCGAAAAGGCTTCTTGGTGCTCCTGGAATCGGCGTGCTGCTGACTCTATCTGTGGCTACGAGTATTGATGCGCTAGCTGTTGGGCTTAGTCTTTCCTTTCTTCGAATCTCCATAATCGTTCCTGCAATTGTGATTGGAATTGTCGCATTCATTCTTTCCTTTCTCGGTGTATATTTGGGTGGAAAGCTGGGACACTTTCTGAGAAACAGAGTTGAGATTCTTGGTGGTTTGATTCTGATAGTTATAGGGATAAAAATATTGGTTGAGCATCTAGGAATAGCATGACGTACACTCGCTGACAAAGAGCATCTCAGGCGGCAACAGTTGTTCTGTGTGCGCGCAACCTCTCAAAAGCGTGAGAAATGGACCATCTATATAATAAATAATGGACGACGTATCTCTCCGAGAATCTTCCACGAATCCATGGTATTCAAACTTAGATATATAACATTGATTTCATGGGGAAAGTCTCAAACTGTGGATTGAACCACCTCAGTCATTATATCTATGTTAGATGCGCTCTTTCTCACGCTAATCTCCGATTCTGCTACGCGCATCACATATCTGAGTGCGCGAAATCTGGAGCGTTTAGAAAGGCGCAAATACCCCTACGAACGTAAGCCAAGCCAAAATCGTCTTTGCCACGAAACTTAGTATGATGTAGAATCGCTCACCATAGAGATAGTCTTTCCAGCGTCCAACGCCTTTGTACTGTAGCACCATATTGATAGCGAAGATGTTGAACAATATGAAGTAGATGAATAATATAGAGTATACGAATGCAGGTGGATTTGTATCAACAGAGCTAATAGCAGCAATGAAGTAAGCATATAGCACGACCCAAGGGGTCCCTCCTGAAATACATCCAAGAATGTATGGGAACCAATTGGTCTTCTCAGTGTGCTGATTAACAACTTCCATCAAGTACCCGAACATTATCATCATTGCATTCAGGATGAAGATCATAGCCAACGACCAAAAATCCCAAACACCTACAAACGTCGCAATCAACACTATCATTATTGAGCTTGAAAAGGCATATTCATACCACCGATATGGGTTCATTCCCTTCTTCAAATTCTCATTATAGCTTTTGTTCTTTGCATATGCAATTGCAAAATGCGCCAACGCAGAAATCAGAGGAAAAGAAGCGAGGACCGCTCCCAAGTAGCCAACTGTGAATACGATTTGCGGTTTCGGTATCACTTCAAAAACTGGTGGGGTAATGCTTATTATATCAATGTCAAGATAGAACGTGTATATGTCCCTGCTCCAATCCAAAAGGAGACCCAGTGCCAACATCGTTAAGCCCTGCACTAGATGAAGAACACCTGCAGCAATGTTGAAACGCTTCAGATACTTAAACGAAATGGGTGAACTAGCAATTATTCTCTGTCTTTCTTTGTGGTTCATAAACACTCCTCGTCTGAAAATGCTTTTATGCTTTGTGTCAGCTGGATTTTGTTACACGCGCGCAGTATCTTCACATCTTCAATTGGATGAGATTCTTGAACTGTCTTACTACGCCCTGCCCCATCATGTGTCTATAGAGTCTGCTCTTCAGTTTGTTTGCTGAGAACACTCCTCCGAGTCTTCTTCTCCATGAACCATAGAAGTCTCGGTAGCACTTGTAGAGCTCCTTCTGCACTTCCATCCTTGATAATGTTTCAGTGGGCATAATCGCATGAGCCATATCATAATGTGATAGGTTATAGTCTTCAATCCAACCCTTCCTCATGGCCTCTTCATATATTTCCGTTCCAGGAAACGGTGTTAGCGCAGTAAATATGGCAAAATCGGGGTCCAACTCATTCGCAAACTCCCTTAGCTGAGCCATTGACTCTATCGTATCCTTTCGGTCACCTATTACAAACATGGCATGGCAAAAAATATCGTTCTCTTTCAATATCTTCACTGCTTTGATTGCTTGCTCAGCATCTATGCCTTTCCGAAAACTTTCCAGAGTTGAGCTTCTAGGGCTCTCTACTCCCATCATAACCCAGTAGAGACCAGCTCTTCTAAGCTTGGATAGAATCTTCTCATTCTTGATGACATCATCACATCTCCATTGAAAAAATAACATGAGGTCATCCCTTAATTCACGTTTCAGAATCTCATCAGCAAAGCAATCTGCTCTGCTGCCTGAGCCAAAATCATCATCTGTCAACCAGATGAATCTACTGTCATAGTTGTTATAGCAGAACTCCACTTCATCCGCAACTCTCTCTGGCTTCTTGAGTCTCTGAACTCCACCCCAGTGCCTCCACTGAGTGCAGAACGTGCACTTGTGGGAACACCCTCTAGAGCCTTCAATAAGAGCATAAGGAGCATTACGACCAGCCATTGCAGCAAAATGATACTTGCGGACAAGGTCCTTGACGAAGTGATATCCTGGATATGGAAGACTATTCAAGTCCTTGATTAGTGGTCTTGGTTTGTTGTGTATAACCTCACCGTTGTGCCTGAAAGATAAGCCACTAATCTTTGAAAGTTGAAATTTCTTGGTTGATTTTTTGACTAGTTCGGCTAAGGTCTCTTCTCCTTCCCCTCTGACGATAACGTCTATCTCAGGGTATTTTTCAAGGCTTTCTTGGGCTGTTGCAGTTAGGTGCTGACCACCAGTTACTGTGAGGACCCCAGGATTCACACTTTTTGTGATTTCAAGTGTTCTCAAGACTGAGTAGACATTGCAGGCTGCAAATGCACTAACCGCCACAACGTCAGGATTGAAGGATTCAACTTTTCTTCTTATCTCACTCCAACCTAGCTGCTGAGCCGTACAATCTACGACCTCTATCTCGGCATCTGCAACTTCTCTTTCAAGGTAAGCTGCGAGCTGTATGATTCCGAATGGTGGTGGAAGGTATTCGCCCATAACAAACCAAAAATGTCTTGGTGGCTCTATAAACTGAACTCTCATCCGACTTCCCCCTTGAGGTCAGGTTGTCCCCATATAACTCCATTGGCTTTTATGACTTGTGGAAGCTAGGGAGCAACCTGTTCTTCGTCTTCTTTAGGTAGGGTTTTGTAGATTACTTTCATTACAGCTGGGTGATGTGGATGATGCACATATATCACTGAGCATTGTTCATTTTCGCAATAGTATCTTCTGCTCTTGTTCTTAGCTAATGGCTCACCAGATTCAGGGCATCCGACCATTTTCATCACCTAGAGGTGAAAGTAGTGATGTTAGGAGCGATGGATGTAAAAGGGATTATGAATCACCAATTTCGAAGATAATTCCATAAGACAGAGACGCGCGCGCAGTCGGTCATTGAGTAACCTCAATCTCTTCCACAAGTCATAAAAACTGAAGGAAAGGAACTCATACTATGAGTTAAATGCTGTAACAAAGCATGGAGGATGAAAAGATGAGCGAAATAATTGCTATGTGCGGGCTTGTTTGCAGCGATTGCATAGCCTTCCTTGCAACTCAGAAGAATGACGATGAAATGAGAGAGAAGGTTGTTGAAGCTTGGTCAACAGATGAAGAACGCCTTGAACTGAAGGATATCGATTGCGATGGATGCACAATAGGAGGAAGACTCCACAAGTTCTGCTTTATTTGCGAAGTAAGAAGTTGTGGGCTTCAAAGAAGCATAGAGAACTGCGCTTACTGTGACGAATATTCATGTGAAAAACTTGAAAAACTCTTGAAGAGCTTCCAAACTGTTTCCGGGGAAGAAGCAAAGGCGAATCTAGAAGAAATTAGAAAAAGTCGTAGATGATCATAATTCCTAGCTGCGATCATCAATCAAGATGAAGTAACACCAGAATGCCTTCCTCAGTTTATTAATCTAAGCGCGCTAACCAACAAACCAGTATATGGGCAACCCTATTTCAACAAAGGTTTCTATTTTTGTTTTTTCATCGCATCGGCCAGTTTTTCTAGTCCAGCGTATATCGCTCCGCCTGCGATAATTGCTCCCACCATTATCAAAACACCTGCAATCAAAGTCGCAATTTCAATACTCATTTAATCACCTCCCTACAAGCAAATATCAATTAAACATAGTCAGATGTTTTCAAGTTATATTAAAGATGATTGGGTTTGGATTGATAATTTAAGATTATGAATATCCGGAGAACTTCGACAGCATTGAATATCTAAGCAAGAGACGTTCTGAAGAGATCGCTTAGAATTAATATCAGAGAAGCAATTGATTAAACCGTCTTAAACAAAAAAGGAAAGTTAAGAGTCTGTTTCTAGTCTTACTCGCCCTTTTCCACAACTAAAAGAAAGTTCACCTTGGCACCCATTCCCCCAGCGGTAAACTTAGGATTAACGCTTGGGATGATTGCCACAACTTCACCTTCCAAATTATTCAAGAATTGTTCTAACTTCCTCTGGTCTTTCGTCATATCAATGTCGAATCTATGAACCCTGTATCTCACTTTCACTCCTTCTCCTTCTTTAGCACTTTAGTATGAGCCAGCCGATAAAAGAGTTTAGTAGAGTAAGGATACAGTAAGACATAGACCTTGAACTTCTGTTCAGACCAGCTTGAATGGGGGGTGACGCAATGCGTAGTTGGCAATATGCATTGTTAGCGTTGGGGGTTTTTGTGTGGGCAGTGGCAGTCATCATCTAACTCAGCAGCTTGACAGATTCTATTTCTGCTGTCTTTCTTGTGGAGCTTGGTTCAAGCTGAAGGTGTGGAGACTCAAGGAGTAAGATCTAACAGACGACAAAGAAACAAAATGACACACAAGTAAGAGGAAAATTAATGCCATTGCCACAGGAGTATATCAGCAATCCCATCTAACATTTCAAGACAAGAGCATTCTGACAGATCCATATCAGCTGAGCCGATAACAGCTCTTTTCTTTCACCATCTCGTCAAAGAAATGGGTTTTCTTTCGGCTGAAGCCATTTAGATAATATTTCTGTATTCTTTCTTACAGCGAGTTGACAAGTCTTGCAACTTTTTCTTTGATCTGGTCGAATATCTTTTTGGAATATTCATGTGGCAAGAAATAGGGGTCGTCAATATCCCAAACAACTACTCTGTCTACACATTCTGGACACATACTTAGAACAGCGTCTTTGTGTTCTGTTTTCATCGCCACGATAATGTCAAACATGTCTAGATCTTTCTCAGTTAGACCTTCGGGAGTCTTCTTGAGAAAGTCTTGGGCGCTTTCTCTTGCTAAGTACTTCTTTGCAGCTTCAGAGATTAGTCTCGCAGAGTCTGTCCCCGCTGAGTCTACTTCGATCTCTGGTTTATGCTTCTTCAGCAATGCTTCTGCTACAGGGCTACGATACGCATTTCCTGAACACACGAATAGTATCTTC
The DNA here is from genome assembly GCA_050115935.1 of Candidatus Bathyarchaeota archaeon. GTDB lineage: Archaea > Thermoproteota > Bathyarchaeia > Bathyarchaeales > Bathyarchaeaceae. Next base: position 6,417 of record JASFPO010000112.1, read on the forward strand.
ATGCAGATCACACAAGCTTGTAAGTTTCTGACTGTAAGCTCAGTTAGATTTTATAAACTTCGAAGCTGCATTTTTGTGTTGAGGTGATTTATTATGACTTGTTATTTCAGGCATCTTCAACAGATCTTCAAGAGAGCTGGAGTTGAGGTTACGAGTGAAAACAAACGAGAGATTGACAGAATCATTCACGGCATTGTAGGTGTTGAGTACAAGCATT
>JASFPO010000113.1:0-6519 GCA_050115935.1 Candidatus Bathyarchaeota archaeon
CACATAACTCCAACCAGATGGGAGTGTCACATTTATGGTCGCGTAATCTATGCCTGCGGTGTTTCTTGATGATGTCACAGGTATTAGCCTTGCTCTTGTTGATGAATTGGCAATGATTGACCTGTCCTCATTAAATAACCATTCAGCAGTTTTGAGGGTGTGTTGTGTCAAGTTTTGTCTTTCATCGTTTGGATCAGTTGTTAAATCGAAGTCAGTTCTGAACACTGTACTGACTATTTTGTCATGTCCACTGTGAGAAAGGTACAGTTGTGAGGATATCCATTGGCTGCCCACACAGGCTTCCACATAATATGTTGTCAATATTGTATCAGTGTTCTTAGAATTTGTTGGAACCTCAATCCACGTCAAGACAATTTCTCTTGCAGGTACTGTGATAGAAATTGTCCCATTGGGATACTCCCATTTTGTTCTGTCATCACTCGCAGAGATCCACACTGTTGGGAGATTTGAAAAGTACCGTGAATCGAAACATTTTGCGTTTCTTGTGTCGTCGATGAAATCTACTCCGCTAGTTGTGTTGTACCACCATCTTAGTCCTGTAACAGCTATGTCACTGTCAGTGGGATTGTAGAGCACGGCTTGATAGAACCATCCACATGGATCAATGTCATCCAGTCTCGCAAAGCTTGCAGTCTCTGCGAAAACCAGCAGATCGGATGGTTGACAATATACGAGAGTAATGTTAATTGTAAGAAATTGGAACAATGAAATGAACAAAAACAGGCATAGTATACTGTCACGTAAGACGTTACACCGGTTTTTTCTTATTTGCTTGAGTTTTTGCTTTATCAGATCACAAAGCATCATAATTCGGAATCCTCTCTCATACAAAGGCAGGATAAGTGCGAAGACCTCATAAGACAGCCTACGAAATGTGCTGTGGCTTCACCTCCACTCTAATTCTGACCGCGCGGTTCCAAGTTTTTCAAACATTTCATGTGGTTTCAGTTGAATAAAGCGTTATGAAATGGCAATTCTGATTCGAAATTCAACTCATCAAGCGTTCGTCAAGTATATTTGAACAAAGAAGAAATCTAAAACAGCAGTCTCAAAAGCTTCTCATGCCCTCTATGGTTTTGTCAGGTAAGTGGTGGAAACCGAAGCTCCTGAGATTACAGGCGCAAACTGGCAACTGTTATATATGTTCTGGCATACAGAAAGCCTATTCCTCAAAGGTGAAACACATGATTGATTTCAGCTTCACTGAAGAACAGAAGCTCATCAGAAAGGCTATCCGCGAATGGTGCCGAAAAAACCTCTCATTAGAGAAAATCAGAGAAATTGATGAAAAACATGAAATTCCAAGAGAAATCATCAAAGGAATGGCTGACTTAGACTTGCTTCTAATGACCGTGCCTGAAGAACACGGAGGAGCAGGTGCAGACTGGATTACCACATGTATCGCAGCTGAAGAGCTAGGCTATGCAGACATTAGCATAGCCATACCGGTCCTCTTTCTAGTCGAATCTTCATGGGGATATGTCATCGACCGATACTGCTCAGAACAAGTAAGAGAGAACTTCGTCAAGAAAGCCATCAAGGGAGAAGGATTCACAGGAATAGCCACCACAGAAGCCGGCGGCGGAAGCGACATAGCCAATGTCAGCTCAACAGGCAAAAAAGAAGGAGATAAATGGGTATTGAACGGAGAAAAGCTCTACTTAAGCGGAACAGAAGAAGCAAAAAATTGGGGAGGTGGCCACTTCGTCCTAGTTAGAACTTCGCCTCCGCCTACACCAGATAAACATCATCTTGGATTGACGGGTTTCTTCTTGCCAATAAACACACTTGGTGTAGAAATTGTGAAGCGATTTGAAGACATGGGAAGAATGGGAATTTCAACAGGCGGTTTCGCAATGAACGATGTTCTCTTGCCAGACTATCACAGAGTAGGTGAGGAAGGAAAAGGTTTCTACTTGACAATGGAAGGTTTTGATACAGCCAGACTTTTGATTGGGGCAACATGTTTAGGTGCAACACAAAGAGCCTTAGAACTTGGAATGGAATATACCAAGGAACGTGTAGCCTTTGGACGTCCAATAGCGAAGTTCGAAGGAATACAGTTCGAGCTGGCTGATGCCTGGGCTGAACTTGAATCTCTTAGATCACTTGTTTACCGTACAGCATGGATGATGGACAAGAAGTATGAAGAAGGAAAGTTTTCAGCCAAGATAGTTGGCAAGTATGTTTCAGCTTGCAAACTGAAGATTCCACCCTTTGCCTTTGACATCTTCAAACGAGTTATGCTATGGTTTGGAGCTTATGGCTATACAAAAGAGTGCCCGCTTGAAATGGGATTAAGAGGCATTATGTCCTACATGATAGGTGCAGAAGGCACCCTCAACATACAAAGAATAATAATTGCAAGAGAACTCCTAGGAAGCAAGTATACACCCTATCGCTAGAGATTCACAAACACTGATCCCTCTAAGTTTCGAAGGTGCACGGTGCGATCAGACAACATGCAAAATATACCCGCAACTTGTTCCTTCTACTACTTGATGTTTTCTCAAGAACACATCGAAAAGTTAGAAAAGCTTATATCTTGAAGCGTTTTCTACTCTTCGAAAGTGCATTAGGAGGATTGAATGAAGTTGGCTACAGAACCTACTGGAGTACCTGTCCTCATTTTAAAAGAAGGCTCGTCTCGTTCTCGAGGCAAAGAGGCGCAACACGCAAATATTATGGCGGCGCGTATCGTTGCAGAAGCCGTGAAAAGTTCTCTTGGACCAAAAGGCATGGATAAAATGCTTGTAGACAGCTTTGGCGATGTCACAATCACAAGCGATGGGCGCACAGTTCTCGACGAAATGGACATTCAACACCCAGCTGCAAAAATGATGGTGGAAGTAGCTAAAACTCAAGACGACGAAGTCGGTGATGGAACAACCACTGCAGTCATCATAGCCGGAGAGCTACTCGCACAAGCTGAAGACCTCATTGCCAAAAATGTCCACCCCACAATCATCATAGACGGTTACCGAAAAGCAGCAGAAAAAGCCTTAGAAACACTTGAAAAGATCTCTTTGAAAGTAAAACCGAACGAAAAAGAAGAAGCCCTCAGAAAGGTTGCCACAACTTCTATGGCAAGCAAGTTGGTGTCTGAACACAAAGAATACCTTGCCGACCTTGCAGCCTCAGCCATTCTACATGTAGCAGAAAAAGTTGGAAATCAGTATAGGGCTGATGTTGACGACATAATGGTTGAGAAGAAGCCAGGCGAATCAATAACTGACACAAAACTCATACAGGGCATAGTGATCGATAAAGAAGTTGTTCATCCAGGCATGCCAAAACGAGTGGAAAAGGCAAAAATCGCATTGCTTGACACGCCCCTAGAGATTGAGAAGACCGAGTTTGACGCTAAGATTAACATTGAAAGTCCGGAACAGATGGAGGCCTTCCTGCAACAAGAAGAAAACATGTTAAAAGATATGGTGAAGAAGATCGCTGCGATAGGCGCTAGCGTTGTTGTTTGTCAGAAAGGCATTGACGACATGGCTCAACACTTCCTAGCTAGGAAAAATATTCTCACTGTGCGCCGCGTTAAGAAATCAGATATGGAAAAACTGACGAAAGCAACCGGTGGAAAAATAATCTCAAACTTGGATGACGTATCAAAGGCTGATCTGGGCTTTGCTAAGCTTGTTGAAGAGCGCAAAATTGGCGACGACAAGATGACTTTCATCGAAGGATGCAAAAATCCACGGTCAGTGGCGATTCTCGTACGAGGCGGAACAGAGAGAATCGTGGACGAAGCAGAACGTTCCATTCATGATGCTCTATGCGTTGCACGCGATGTTGTTGAAGAACCTAGAATTTTGGCAGGTGGAGGTGCACCTGAACTAGAGATGTCAAATATACTGAGAGAATACGCTGAGACACTTCCTGGAAAGGAGCAACTTGCCGTTATGAGCTATGCTGAAGCATTAGAAGCTATCCCAGTGACCCTGGCTGAAAACGCTGGATTGGATCCAATCGATATTCTTTCTGAACTCCGAGCGAGACATGAGAAGAAACAGATGTGGGCAGGCGTAGACGTTAACGAGGGAAGAGTTAACAATATGGACAAAGCAAAGGTCTTTGAGCCATTAGCAGTGAAAAAGCAAATCATCAAGTCTACAACTGAAGCTGCAACCATGATACTGAAAATAGACGATGTGATTGCATCCGGCAAGATGAAAGCTCCTCCGATGCCTCCGCAAGGCGGCCCGGGCGGAATGGGGCCTGCAGGTCCTGGAGTGTACTAGTCAAACGAACATAGATAAAAAAATCTGGGTTGGTCCACCGAAGTTAACGAGGTTTGAGAAAGCTAGGATAGTGGGAGCTAGGGCGCTTCAAATATCCATGGGAGCACCAATACTTGTGGAGCCTTCCCAGCGTCTTTCGAATCCCATCGATATCGCCCTTGAAGAACTGGAAATCGGCATGCTTCCAATGACGATTCGCCGAACCTTGCCTGACGAAACTTACCAAGATATCCCTCTCAAATGGCTCTTGCAGAACTAAACTCTTCCTTCCCCATTTTATTTTTTGGACTTGATATATTGCCAGCACAGAAAATGGCTACGCATGTTGACAAAGTGGAAGTCAAAGCTTGGCGCCAAGCAACACTTATTGTTGTATCCTTAGCATTTCTGGTTTTTGTTGTTCAGCGTTTTTTCGGTCCGGTGTTTGAGGTTACTTTTGAAATCTGCATCTTCTACGTCCCAGCGGTTACCATTGCGTTGCTTTATCTGTATTCTTCCCAGTCGCACTCAAAACGAGATAGATAGATTGTGGAAGACGCTCACTCTGCAGATAGTGCGACAGTAGTTTCGGCATGAGCTAAACTGAAGAACCAATACCCAGTAATCGCTTTCTGAAATTTCTCAAAGGAGAGAAGGTAAGTCTTCCCTTCCGCTTTTGCAAACAACCAAACGGACAATGTGAATAGTTAGGCTGCTAACTCCTACTCTGTTGCATCACCGCTTTTTGCTTTGTCTTTATGCACGAGTTTTCTGAAATCAGGGTCTTCTCGATAATCCGCGAAGTCAGGGTCAAATTTTGCAGAAACCCTGTTTTCCAAATTTTCGCTGATTGCTGCTTTTAATTCCCTTAACATCTTGCTTTTGTCTCCTAGCACAGCATATGCACATGCGCGCCCATACTTGTTCAATATCTCAGGAAGAGTATCTTGGATGATTTTGAAGGCTTCATCTTCTTTGCCTAGTTTCTTCAGAGCGAGAGACTTGTTGATTTTCGCACCATAGAAGACATTTTTTTGCAACGATTTCTCCGTAGCCGAAAGTGCTTCTTGCCAGTTGCCAGAAACTAGATGCGCATTTGACAGTGAGATGAGAATATTAGCTTCCTCTACGTGGTGATCAGCAAGTTTCACTGCCTCATTCAAGACTTGAATTGTATCCTTCACTCTGTTGAGATAGATAAGAGGCACCGACTTTAGATGATAGCCACGAGCTTCCTTTGGGTACATTTTTATGAGTTTCTCGGAAGTCTCGATGGCTTTATCGAAATTCTCGGAAAACAAATACGAATTAAATATCCCTTCAATTGCGGTGCGGTCACCAGGGTCTTGATGCAGCCCCTTTTCATAGTATTCCAAAGCTTTCTGATAGTTGCCTCGTCTATATTCACGTGCTCCAAGAAATGTATGAGGGAGCAGTTTCTCAGATTTCTTCACTCGCTCCTTTCCAGAGATAACCTGTTCAAATCTTTTTACGTGTTTTTCTAGTTCCGAAACATCACTCTTCATAATCGGATTTCTAACAGTTTCAATGGGCAAAATGAACCTGTTCAATCTTGCCGTCGTTGCCTTATATGGATCACGTACGGTATCCGGTAATGTCAATCCCAGACCCTTATGAAGTTCTGCCATAAACTCATCGAATCCCACTATCTCAACCCAATATGCTCTTTCCCGCCTCAACAACCTCTCAACTTTTTTGCTAACGGTATCCCCGCTACGAGTACACCAGTATAGACCGTTTGGGAAGTAGCCTTGGGACATTAACAGTCTATCTAAAACGTCCATTATTGACCTATCATTTCCGCCATAACCAATAACAACTAGTCCATATTCTCTCGCAAATTGCATAAACTTGTCACGCATGTTATTTTCCAATGTCTCCAATTCTCTGACGGTGTTCTTAATACTGTCGTAGAGAAAGTCACCATGAAGCTTTATGATCTTAGGACGGGCTGAGGTGACTCTAATGTCAATCACTGCGGAATCGTGAGCACAGACTATGGGTCTACATTCTGCGTAAAGGAAACAAGCTTCATTCAGAAGATCATCGAAGTTTGGTGTAAAAACAGCATTGAAATAGGTATGAGCAATAATGTTGGCTAAATAGATATAACCCCAAGAAGGCTTTGCATCCTTTACACATTCTTCGATGTAAATTCGTCTCTGGCTGCGTTGGTCATAGACTTTCTCAAATAAGATTGAATATTCTTCCTCGTCGTTCCACCAATCCTGTGTTCTCAGCCAGTCAT